>CAZVNU010000147.1:0-6146 GCA_964628335.1 uncultured Phycisphaeraceae bacterium | reverse complement strand
GGTGGGGATACCCGCGCTCCAACAAGCCCGTGCGCTGTTGACCCGCCAGCCCTGGCCTGTCCCATTGTCTCATGCCAGCGCTGGATGATCAGCCTAGAATACCGCTCCCTTCGGCCCACTCCTTGGAGATTTCCGTGACCACCCAGAACATGCAGCGCGCCCTCCTTGCTTTGGCCTTGCTTGGCGGTTCGCCGGCAGTGGCGCAGGAGGAGCCGCCGTCATTGCCGCCGGCCGGCCTGCCGCCCGCCGCCGGCCTGTCGGCCCAGGATTTGGCGCAAGCCGAAGAAGAGGCCAACGACCCCGTCGGCATCGCGGGCCTGCGCCACATGACGCCCTCGATCCAGGGCTGCCACAAGATGGTGCTGCGCGGCGCGTATTTCGATGCGCTCAAGCGGCTCGATGAATTGAAAACCAAGCGCCTCAAGCCGGAGGAGACCGCCGCCGTCCTCAAACTGATCGACTACGCCTATGCGGTGGGGCTGGAACCCCAAGTCAAGGCGATGGAAACGACCGACCCGTTGAACGGCCTGCGCCTGCTCAACTTGATGAAGCCGCCAGGGTCCACCGATTTTTACGCGCCCAAGCTCAAGGAGCGGGTGGCGGCGCTGGAAGCCAGATTGCGCGACCCGGCCATGAAAGGCCTGCAGGATGCCGGCCGCGAATTCGAGCGGCTGTACGCGCAGTACGAAACCTACCCGGAAGAAGCCCGCGAGAAATTGGAAGCCTTCGTCGCCGGCCATGCCGACGACCCTTACGGCGCGATGGCGGTGCGGGTGCTGGAAGGCAAAACCCCGGTGGAAGAAACCGATCTGCCGGTGGCCGGCGGGGCGGCGGGCCACGATCTGGATCAGGCCAACCTGCTGTATCCAAGCGAACTTGGCGGCGCCGCCGGCGGCGTGCCCAAGAACCAGGCCGAACTCAAAAAAGCCTGCATGGACTTTCTGAACCAATCGGAAAAGGTGCTCAAGGCCGACACCGCCGACGCCCCCGAGTGCACCCCGAAATTCTGGCAGTGGCTGGCGGCCCGTCCGAAGATCCGCACCGGCCTGCTGCTGGCCAAAAATCCGGTGCCGCCGATGCATGCCATCAACCTGGCCAAGTGTTACAAGAAATTCGGCGGCAACGCCTGCACCAAATACGGCCAATTGATCCTGGCCGGCTGCCTGACCGAAGCCGACATCACCATCGGCGGCAAGAATTACACCCGCGACGACATCAGCGACGGCCAGCGCAAGGTCGGCGCCTGGTTGGCCAAGAACGCCGACAAGGTGGAGTTCTGGCGCTTCAACCGTGAGCCCGCCAAATACCTCGAGTTGGCCGGCGGCACCAAGGCCGACATCGCCGACCGTGAGAAACTGGCCTTCGCCAGCCGCACCTATCCGCCGCGCGTGAGTTGCTCGATCATCGACAACCTGCGCATGCAGATCATCCAGCAGGAGACCCGCATCCCCGGCGTCGCCTGGCCGCGCTTCCCGGTGGCGCAGACCCCTTACATCCTGCTCAATCCGGTGGCCTCCACCCAGTTGTCCAAGCGCGAGCGTGAGTTCGTCTGGGGCCTGTACTCCGGCGCGGTCGGCATGCCGGCCGGGGTGGCGCCCGGCGAACTGGCCACCCGTCCGCCGGCCAAGCCGCGGGCGGGGACCATGGTGGGCTACGGCAAATACGGTTTTGAATACACCCGCCCCGATGTGGCCCAGCGCAGGAGCCTGTGGCACCCCAGCACGGTGGTGCGCATCATCGAAGACGGCGGCGTGTGCGGCCGCATGGCCACCGCCTGCAGCATCGGCGAAGTGCTGCTTGGCATTCCCTCCACGCCCGCCGGCCAGCCCGGCCACTGCGCCCTGATGACGGTGTCGTACAACGGCAAAGCCTATGGCGCCAGCATCGGCCAGTCCGTCACCGGCACCTGGATGAACACCACCCCGCATCCGCTGGGCGTTTCGCCCGCCATCGCCGGCCACGAGAGCGAGGCGGTTTCCTGGCTGGACCTGACCCAGACCGTCAACCGGGTGGGCATGGACAATTACCACGCCAGCCTGGTGGCGGCCTATCGCGCCGAGGGCGCCAGTGATCCGTCGGAGAGGCGCAACTGGCTCGAATTGGCCGTGCGCTTGAACCCTTACCACATGGTGGCGATTGAAAAAATATGGGCCATGGCCGCCGAAGACGGGGTCAATTCGCTCAACAAAGCCATGTGGGAAGCCATCGAGCGTCTGGCCGTCAAAAAAGGCAAGACCATGGACGGCACCGTGCTTGGCGAACCCGAACGGCTCATTTTGCGCAAGCTGATGGGGGCCCATGTGGCGGCCCATTACGACACGGCCATGACCCGCGCCGGCAATGTGTCCGCCCAAGAGGACAAGAAGGAGTACAGGATCGGCGAGGGGTATGTGCAGGCCGAGCTGACCGCCGAGCAAAAGGCGTTGGCCGCCAAGGCCGGCCTGGAATACGACGAGAAAAAGGAAGTCAAGGAAGACCTGGAGCTGATGTTCCGCTACCTGATGGTGTTCCAAAAGCACAACCTGCTCTACGGCTCCACCCAGGAAATTTTCCTCAAGCACCTTTCGCGGGTGGACCCCGACATCGCCCGCAAGATGCTCAACAAGATGCTGGACGAGGCGCTCAAGCTGCCGCTGCCCACCAATGAAAACATGGATCCGGCCGACACGCCACTGTATGTGGTGGTGACGGCCATCACCCAGATGGATTCCAAACTGAGTCCCAAGGACCGCGTCAATGGCCTGGTCACCCTGTGCAACCTCATTGACAAGAAAGCCCCGCGCGTGTGCCCCCACAACCATCCGGCCCTGGTCTACGGCACCACCATCATGGTGGACGATGCCCAGGTGCAGGCCATCTACCAGAAGGTGTTTGACATCCTCAACAAGACCCTGCGCGAGATGGGCGAAAACACCAAAGCCGATGCCGCCGAGAAAAAACTGGCCCGCGATGTGGCCAAGATGCAATACGGGTTCGACCTGAAACGCTATCCCTTGGAGTTGGCCGCCTACAGGGCTTTGGTGGCCAAGGCCGGCGGGCAAAAACTCAATGTCGGGCCGCCGGCCATGCCCAAGCCACCCGTTTTCGACAAGGATGGCCGGGTGGTCAAGGCCGGCGACAAGGCCGCTTCCCCCGACCAGGAACGGCTGCGCCGTGGCGAAGGTCTGGTCGCCAATTAAGCCCCTTTCCTGCGACCCCACTTCCGCCCCAGGGCTGGCGGGTCAACAGCGCACGGGCTTGTTGGAGCGCGGGTATCCTCACCCGCAACTCCGGCGGGCGGCTCGATGCCGCCCGCCGGAAGTCTGTCGGCAACCTCTTTGCCGTCCGGGGCATCGAGCCCCGGGCGACATTTGCGGGTGGGGACACCCGCGCTCCACACCCGCCAGCCCTACTTCCGCCCCCGGCGGAAGGCCGGGGGCGGAGGCGGGGTCGTGGGAAGGTCTCGGAGGGGGTTGAATTCCTCCTGCCTCTGGATGACTCGAAAACGCCGATGTTTCAGGTGGTTTGCACGCGTTGCCGCAAGATGCGTTGCGCTTCCTTTTCGCCTTGGGCTGCCGCCCTGAGGAGCCATTTTTCAGCCTCCTCTTCGTCCTTGTCGAGGCTGTAGCCGCCGGTCTGGAGAATGTCCCCCAGCAGGAGTTGCGCCGGGGCGTATCCAGCCTCGGCGGCCTGGCGCACCCAGGCCATGCCCTCGGCCCGGAGCATGTGGGAATTCACGACCATGAGCAGGCAGCGCCCCAGGCCATATTGGGCGGGCGGGTGCCCTTGGGCGAGGGCCTTGCGGTACCAGAAGGCCGCCTCATGCCGGAATGCGTTGTTGGCGACACAGTTGGCACGGTAAGCTTCCAGCAACTCGGGGTCCGACAGCCAGCTCCATTTGGGTTCCTTGGGCTTGTGGCGGATGCTGTGGTCGTAGAGACAGTCGCCCAGCCGGCACCAAGCCTCCGCGCCACCGTCTTGGGCCACGCGGCGCAGGTCGGCGAGGGCCTCCATGGGCGGTGGCGCGGACAAAGGGCGGGCGGGGATGTAGAGGAGGAAATGCGTCGGCATGGGGGAATCCTGCTTGAGGCGTCAGGCGATGTTGAATTCGGCTTTGAGGGCCCCGTCGGCTTGGAGGGTGAGGGATTGGAGGGCGCAAGTGAGGCCGTTCCACTCGACGGTGCCGGAGGTCTGAAGGGTGAAGGCGGTGGTCTTGATCTTCACCGCGTCGTTTTGGAAGACAAGGCCGGAGGAGGAGAGGGAGACCGGGAGTTGCGGAGCGAAGGGACGCAGGAGGGCCTGGGCGTCGTCGGCGGTGAGATTGAGGGTGGCCATGGGGATCAGCGGACAGAGAAGGAAAGGGTCAGCATTTCGGCGGGGGTGGCGCCGACGCGCAGGGAATGGAGTTGGATGGCCGGGGTGGGCGCGGGGAGTTTGTCGAGATGGACGGTCAAAGTTGCGCCGTCGCGGGTGAGCCACTTTGGGAGGGATGCGAACAAGGTCGCGGCTGCGACGATGACTTTGTTTTCCAGGCCTTTGGCTTCCAAGCGGACTTGCGTCGGGGAGGCAAGGGAGGGGAGGAAGTCAATCGTCTTGACCTCGGTGTTTACGCGCAGATGGGTGCCGTCTGCGGACAGCGAGGAAATCCACCGTTGCTTGGCGAGTTTCAGCAGGGCATTGGCCGATTTTTCGTCGAGGGTGAGGATGGAGGCCATTGGGAAGGAAGTAGGTTTTTTGGGGAGTGCGGCAACATGTCGCCGCTTTTCTCGGGCCGACATGTCGGCCCCGGAGGAAGGGTGAGTGTGTTTGAAGCGGAAGAGGGTGGAAGGCCGGCGAATGTCTTTCGAGATCCCCAAGTCTTTTCGCCCCCGGCGTGCATCGTGCCGCCGCACGCCAAATCAGGCGTCAGGGCTGGCGGGTCAAGGAACCCCGACCGTCAGGGAGGGGACGCTGGCACGCTATTTCGGCGGTTGCGCGTCCCCTCCCTGACGGTCGGGGTTCCTTTTCAAAGGGATTATGCGCGTGACCCGCCAGCCCTGATCAGGCGTTGGCGTTCTTGAGTTCTTCGGCGACGATCTTCGCGATGAACTTGCGCTTTTTGATTTCTTCCTTGTCCTTGGCGTTGCCGATCCATGCGCCCAAAATTGCGCCGGTCTTGCCGCCGACGAACCAGCCGATGATGGGGATGCGGGAGAGGATGACCTTGCCCACCAGCCAGCCGACGCCGGCGCCGATGAGAGCGTTCTTGTGGTCCTGCATGAACCCGCCGATGCGGGAGGTGCTCTTCTCGACGAAGGGGCGGCGCTTGGCTTCGGGCAGGGTTTGCTGGGCTTGGCCGAGGAGGGCGGCGATTTCGGATTGGGGGATCATGGCGGCTACTTGGTCTTGAGGAAGAGGGGGTGAAATTTTCCGCTGTGCCAGAGGGCACTCTTCACCTAAAGGGGAATGAGCGCGGCGTTGCCTTGCTCACGCAGGACAAACTCGGTTGTGAAAGGAATGCCGGGAATGCAGTCGCGGATGTTCCGTTCAAAATCCATTGCAGAATTGTCGGAATCAGATCCTGGGATGGCGAGAAGAACAGGTATGCCGACCCGAAGCCAGCGGGTGGCCTCCAAAAGAGCCCATTGGATCGCGCAAGCCGCATCGTCTGCCGTGGGCGATGGGCTGGGCAGACCTTCGGGGGCCAGCCAAGCGGTGGGCGAAATGATGGAGAGGCGAATATCCGGCGTATAGAGGGCGGCCGCAGTTGTGCGGGCGGCGGCGACCGCGGAGGTTCCATGGACGAGGATGAGTTTTGGAGGGAGGGGCATGGTGGAAGAGGTTGGGATTAAGCGGGGAGTTTTCCAGTGAGGAGCCAGCGAAGCCGGTGGAGGAAAGGCATGGCGTAGATTCCACGGATTTGATGCAGGGCTTGACGGAGGGATTCAGATTCGGCGGCGAGTTGGGCTTGAAGCCTTGACGCCTCTTGATGCAAGGTGAAAACTTTGGATCCCACGACCTGGGCATCCACCTGCTGCAGGGTTTTATTCATCTCGGTGTTCAGGTATGCCCGAAGGTCCTTAGTTTGCTGAATGATTTCCTGGCCGAGTTTTTCCAGTTCGACTTGCTTGCTGGTTTTTGTAAATTGATGTCTGGAAACTCTATCAGATGCACGGAACGCACAGCGC
>CAZVNU010000146.1:582-6170 GCA_964628335.1 uncultured Phycisphaeraceae bacterium | reverse complement strand
GGGGACACCCGCGCTCCAACAAGCCCGTGCGCTGTTGACCCGCCAGCCCTGGGACAAGCAAACGCAACTTGTACCCCTTTCCGTGAAGGGGTACCATTTCAGCGGATGAGAACCATGCCGGCCCCACCCTAGGCCGGATAAAAATTTGACCGAAGACAATGTCTTCGCTGCCGCCCAGAATCCTGCAAGATTTTCCACACGGCCAGCAAAACACGAAGGCGTTGCCCCAAACGGGGCGGCGTTTTGTGCGTGTTTTGCTAGGCCTCTTGCAGGAGCCTTGGGCGGCACTCACGGCGCCGCCCTCTTTATATTGGCCAGTTTTGGACAAGGGACGGACGCGTGGGAAATCCTCCAACACCCGAGATCCCGTGTCCCTGCTTGAAGAACTCCCGAAAATCGTCGCCGACGGCAAAAAAGAAGCCGAGAAAATCCTAGAATCACTGGAAGGCCGCCACAAGGTGGCGCTTCAAACGCGCGAGTGGGTGATGGCGGCCAAGAGCGGCGGCGGCATGTTTCAGGATGCCGCGCGCACCAAAGTGGACGCGGCGGCCCGCCGCGTTGAAGAAGGAACAGCCACGCGGCCAGCGTCCGCGTCTACTTTGCCCAACCGCCTGATCTACGGCGACAACCTGCTGGCGATGGCCGCGCTGTTGGCCGAAGGCTATCGCGGCAAGTTGGACCTCATCTACATTGATCCGCCCTTTGACTCCAAGGCCGACTACCGCACGAAAATCGCGCTGCCCGGCGGGGACATCGAGCAGAAGCCGACGGTGATGGAGCAGTTCGCGTATTCCGACACCTGGAGTGGGGGGACGGCTTCGTATTTGAAGATGATCGTGCCGAGGCTGATCCTGATGCGGGAGTTGTTGGCGGAGACGGGGAGCATTTATGTCCACCTTGACTGGCATGTGGGGCATTATGTGAAGGTGGTGATGGATGAGGTGTTTGGGAGGGACTGCTTCGTCAATGAAATCATCTGGCAAGGCGCAATTGGCGACACTTCGGCGAAGAACAAGAAGTTCATCAAGTCGCATGATGCGGTGTATCTCTACCGGAAGACCGCAGCGGGAGTAGTTTGGAATGATGTGTTTCAAGCCTATGGCGACGCCAGTGAAAAGTTGTACGAAAACAAAGATGAGGGTGGATTTTTCCAAATGGTGGCCGTTGATAACCCTGGCGGAAATGGCTATCGCTATGACCTGGGGTTTGGCGAAAAAATGCCACGGAACGGATACAGGATGCCGAAGGAAACAGCATTGGAATGGCTCAAAAGCGGCATCTTGGTTGCCAAGGCAGACAAAGTTCCACGGCGAAAACTCTACAAAAATGCAGACGGCGTTCGGTGCAAGGATGTTTGGGCCGATGTGAGTTCTTTGCAGGGTTCCGAAACCGTCGGGTACGCCACTCAAAAACCTTCCGCCCTCCTCGAGCGCATCATCAAAGCCTCGTCCAACGAATCCTCCCTCATCGCCGACTTCTTCTCCGGCTCCGGCACCACCGCCGCCGTCGCCGAAAAACTCGGCCGCCGCTGGATCGCCACCGACCTTGGCAAGCCCGCCTGCATGATCGCCCGCAAGCGGTTGATTGACCAGGACGCCAAGCCCTTCCTCTACCAAGCCGTCGGCGATTACCAAGTCGAAGCGGCCAAGGCCCATCTCGGCCGTTCGCATCGCGTCGGCGATCTGTCGCACATCGTCCTTGGCCTGTACGGCGCACTTGCGCTGCCCGCCGAACACAACGGCGGGCGCAATTTGGGCCGCATCCCCGGTAAAGATGGCGGCACGCTGATCTTCGTGGATTCGCCCGGCAAACTCACCGGCACCGCCACGCTCAAGCGCGCGCAAGCGCAGCGCGACCAGATCATGGGCGGGTTTTCCAAGGTGGTCGTCCTCGGCTGGAACTTTGCGCCGGATATCGCTGAAACCCTGACGGCCCTGAATGATGACAAGTTGGAAGTCCTGGTCATCCCGCCCGACCTGCTCGACCGCCTGCGCAAGAAAGGCGGCGCGGACGCGCTGAAAAAAGACTTCGACACCGGCAAATTGCGCTTCTCCTCGCTCCAGCACCTGCAAATCCATCCGGTGAAGATGGAGGGTGATGAGTTGGTGGTGAAGTTGAAAAACTACATCCTGCTGTCGCCGGACGCGATCAATCTCGACGAAGCCAACCGCAAGAAATTGCAGGCCATCGCCGAGAAGGATCCGCTGGCGTTGATCGAGTATTGGGCCGTGGACCCGGATTACGACGGCGAAATTTTCCGTTCGCTCTGGCAGGACTATCGTGGCAACGACGACCGCGAAGGCGACGCCTTGCGCGTGGTGACGCAGGCGCAATTTGCGCCGCCGCCCGCGCGCGACGCGGCCAAGCCGCGCAAGGTGTGCGTGCGGGCGGTGGATGTGTTCGGGTTTGAGAGCGAGTGCGTGCAGGAGGTGAAGTCATGAGCAAAGAAATTTTCAACTGGATTTGTGGACACTGGAGCGTGATTGCCGGCACAGCCAGCAATATCGCTGGAGTCGTAGGATTTGCGCTGTCGGTTTGGAATTGGCGGCAGGCGCGGTTGCGTCTTGATGTAGATTTCTTCGATGTGAATGGCCTTCCTGCAATCCAAGTCCGCAATCTTTCTAGCTTTCCTGTTTACCTCGAACGGGTTGGGCCGTGGGAGCAAGGAGCCTTTGTTGCAGATGCATCCACAGAGTTGTCAAATGGTCCAGTCAGGCTTGAAGCACGTGCTTCTTGGGAAGGTTTGTTGAATCCTGACTTTCGTGATTTGCAATGTCTATCCTTGACCAAGCCAGATTGCGTGGCCGCTGTAAAAACATGCTGCAATTCCTACTGGAAAGGGAAACTGCATTACAGCGACTTCCTGCTTCAACCCCAGCGCCGTAGGCGCGCAGGCTGATAGCCACGGGTGAAGCCTCCGAAGGAGGCGCAACCCGTGGACCCCAATCCCCCTTCCGCAAAAGCCCCGAAGGGGCGCAGGAAATCGCCCTCGCCCCTCCGGGGCTCCCCTTGGCTTCCCATCTCTTCCACGGGTTCCGGCACCTTCGGCGCCTCCACCCGTGGCTATCGGCCTGCGGCCCTTCGGGCCTTTCCAATCCTCCGCGCCTTCGGCGCGCCATACAGCGGGCCTGCGGCCCGCGCTCCCAGGTTTCCAGGATTTCCCCCATGTCCCACCTCCCCCTCGCCACCGCCCTCACCGCCCGCGTCAAGACCGCCGCTATCGGCCTCGAATCCGGCAGCGCGGAAATGCTCGATGCCGTCACGCCGACCACGGCGGAACTCCTGCGCCATTGGTTTTCTCAAGACCTCACCTCGCCCCGCCCATTCCATTTCCATGCCGGGCAAAAGCAAGCCATCCTGAATGTCATCTACGCCCATGAAGTCCTTGGCCAGAACAAAGCCGGCGGCGTCTGCACGCTGAAGGAACTCTACGACGAAGTTGCGCCTGAATCGCTGCTTTCCAGCCATGAGCGCATGATGCGGGTGAGCAAGGACGCCCACCCCAAATACTGCCTGAAAATGGCCACCGGCACCGGCAAGACCTGGGTGCTGCAGGCGCTCATGGCGTGGCAATACCTCAACTGGAAGGAATCCCCGGACGATCCGCGTTTCACGCGCAACTTCCTGCTGGTGGCTCCGGGAAACATCGTCTACGAACGCCTGCTCGATGCGCTGATGGGCAAGGTGCAGGGCGGCGTGCGCGACTTCGACACCTCGGACATCGCCCGCTATGCCGAGTTGTTCACGCCGGAGGATTTGCGCGAATCCTTCCACGCCTTCGTGCGCGCCAGCGCGTGCGGGCGCGAGGACATCGAGCGCAAAGCCACCGGTGGCGGCCTGATCGCCATCTCCAACTGGCAACGGATCAAGGAGCAGGAAGAGGACGAATCGCCGCCGGACGACGCGCCCATTGCGCCGGGGGCGGACATCGACCATGCGCAAGTGATGCAATCCTTGCTGCCACTTGCGCCCGGCACTTCCAATGGCAACGCCTTGGAAACGCTCGATGCCCGCTATCAGCGCGCCGGAAAAATCCTTGGCATTCTCTCCGGACTGCCCGATCTGATGGTGTTCAACGACGAAGCCCACCATGTGCATGAAGTGAAGACCCAGGGTGAAATCATCGAGGTGGAATGGCAGAAATCCATGAACGCGCTGGCTGAAAGCAAGGGGCGCAAGTTTGCGCAGGTGGACTTCTCCGCCACGCCGTACAACGATCTGGGCAGCGGCAAGAGCAAGCGCAAGGATTATTTCCCGCACATCGTCGCCGACTTCGACTTGAAGACGGCCATGCGCGAGGGCCTGGTCAAGGCGTTGGTGCTGGACAAACGCAAGGAGTTGGCGGCCTTGCCGTTGGAATTCAAGGCCGAACGGGATGCCGACGGCAATCCCGCCCTGGCCGACGGGCAGCGCGTGATGCTGCGCGCCGGATTGGCGAAGTTGCGCAAGTTGGAGGTGGATTTTGCCAAGGTGGATGAAACGCGCCGCCCCAAGATGCTGGTGATGTGCGAAGACACCACCGTCACGCCGCTGGTGGAAGAATTCCTGAAAAACGAAGGGATGGGCGTGGATGAAGTGCTGCGGGTGGATTCCAACAAGAAGGGCGACATCAACGAAAAAGAGTGGGCTTTGCTCCGCGAGCGGCTGTTCGATGTGGACAAGCACGCCAACCCGCGCGTGATCGTCTCCGTCCTCATGCTGCGCGAAGGCTTCGATGTGAGCAACATCTGCGTCATCGTGCCGCTGCGCAGTTCGCAGGCGTCCATCCTGCTTGAACAAACCATCGGCCGCGGCCTGCGTCTGATGTGGCGCGACGACGAATACGCCGACTTGAAGAAAGACACCCGCAAGCGCCTGCGCACCGGCCAGCACCCGGACAACATGCTGGATGTGCTGTCCATCATCGAACACCCGCGCTTCGAGGCGTTCTATGACGAATTGAAGGCCGAAGGCTTGGTGGGTGAAACCGATGAATCGGACGACGCCACCCCCGGCACCGGCGATGTGGAATCCATCGGACTGGTCGCGGGCTATGAGGCGTTTGATTTTGCCGTGCCGCAGATTTTGTCCGATGCGGAAGAAGCCCTGAAGCCGCTGGTTTTGGAAGTGGAAACCATGGCGTCATTCACCGCCTACTCGCGCGAGTGGCTGGCGCGAAAGGTGGGCAGCGGGGACGAATTCATTTCCCAGGACTTCCTCAACAGCACGCTGTTTGGCACCTACCGCGTGAATGGCGCGGTGATGAATGTGGCGGGCTACAACGACTATCTTGCGCGCATGAGTCGGCGTATCAGTCAGGCGTTGGCTGGTCCGCTGCCCAAACGCGGCAAGGTCAGCGACCATGTGACGCATCCTTATTTGCAGTCGCAGATGCCCGTCATTGCTGAGGCGGTGGATGCCTTCGTACGCACCCGCCTGTTCAGTTGCGCCTTCGATCCAATGGTGGATGAGGGGTGGCGCATGCTGCTGGTGGATGTGGTGGCCGAGCACATCGCCAAGGTGTTCGCCTCCCGCATCCAGCGGGAGGAACAAACCATTTCCGTGGCAGATGCCGAAGTCCGCCATCGTCGGCTGTCGGAATTGTCCAA
>CAZVNU010000146.1:0-572 GCA_964628335.1 uncultured Phycisphaeraceae bacterium | reverse complement strand
AAGTGGCCGATGCGCCAATCCTCATCCGTTGCCGTGAACAAGTGCATCTATTCCCGCTTGCCGTATCCGTCGTCAAACGGCGGCTTGGAGCAGTCTTTCATGGAATGGGCCAGCCTGGATGCCAGCGTGGAAGCCTTCTGCAAGATCGCGCAGAACAAGCACGATTTCCTGCGCATCCGCTATTTGAAAGATGAAGGCACGCCGGCATGGTATTGGCCTGATTTCGTGGTGCGCACCCAGGACGAAGTTTGGTTGGTGGAAACCAAGGCGCAGGAACAGACCAACCATCCGACGGTCATCCGCAAGCGCAATTCCGCGCTGCAATGGTGTTCCCGCCTCAATGAACTTGCGCCCGAACAACGGGATGGGCGCAGGTGGCGGTATGCGTTGGTGGGAGAGCAGGCGTTTGACCAGCACCAAAAGGCCGGGGCAACGATGGCGGATTTGTTGGAGTACTGCGCCGTGGTGGCGGCCAAGCAAGGGGAGAATCTTTCATTGCTTTGCAGGGGCGGCTGAAGTATGGCCGGGGCTGGCGGGTCAAGGAACCCCGACCGTCAGGAAGGGGACGCTGG
>CAZVNU010000145.1:0-6175 GCA_964628335.1 uncultured Phycisphaeraceae bacterium | reverse complement strand
AGACCGCGACTTTTCCACATCTGGCGAATTTCCAGACGCAAATTTGCATTTTCGCAAACGCTCGCCTTGTTTGCGGGGGGTCATCGCACCTTCCGCCACTGCTCCACCAGCCGCGCCTCGTTCACTTTGACTTGCCCGGCACCCAGTTCCTGGGCGAACACCGCCACCCGGTATTCCTCGAACATCCAGCGCCAGAGTTCGCGTTCGGGGTCGATCAGGCCTTCTTCGCGGTGTTTTTGCGTGCGTTGCAGGTAGGCGATCCATTGCGGGAACAGCGGCGCGCCGCGTTGGCGGTCTTTGTCCAGGCCGCCGGCGGTGGCTTTGTCCAGGCGCATGATCATGGCGCGCAAAAAGCGCGGGAACTGGCGCAGCCAGGGCAGGGGGGTGTTGAGCCAGAATCCGCCTTCGAGTTCGCTGCCGGTCAGGTGGGCCAGTTGGCTTTGCACATCCTGCAGCAAGGGGTCGGTTTTGCTCAGGCTGCGTTGGGTGGCTTTGTCGAGGGCCAGATGCACTTGGTGATGCTGCTCCAAGATGGCATGGGCCAGGGCGCCGACGGTTTCGACGGCGGCGAACAGATTGGCTTTGCCAGCCAGCAAGGCGGCGCCGAATGACGCTTCATCGCGGGGCAGGCCTCCGCTACTTTCCAGACATGCGACATCCACCGCCAATGCGGCCAGATTGTTTTGCAGGGTTTTGGCATCGCCCAGGGGGCCGTGGCGCAATTTCATGGCGTTGAACTGCGGCAGATCCTTGATCTGGTTGCGGGCTTGGCGCTCCAACACATGCAGGCACAACCGGCGCACCCCGGCGCGGTGCAGGCGCGCGGCTTGCAAGGGGTCTTCCAGCAGACGGGCGGCGGCGCCGGTTTCACCCTGGTCAAGCAAGGCGGGGCAGGCTGACACCTGCACCTTGTCGCGCTTGAGATCGACCCGGTCCGGCAGGTCGCCCCACACCCAGGTCAAACTGGCCGGCGCGCTCCAGCGCCCGTCGGCGCCGGCGCTGACCACGCTGGCTTTGGCTTCGATGCCGAATTCCTTGCGCAAGGCGGAGAGGTCGTCGTCTTCGGCCAGAATCTTGCCGCGCTCATCCACCACCCGCACGAACATCACCAGTGAATCATCGACTTTGGTGGGGTCGAAATCATCGGCGTTGAGGCCGGCGCCGGCCAGGGCGTTGAGCGCGCGCGCCAAAGCGTCGAGCAGGTCGCCTTCGCCGAATTTCAGCGCGGCGGCGGCATCCTTGGCAAAGGTGGGCACCGGCACCAGGGGGCGGCGCAAGTCTTTGGGCAGGGATTTGATGAGGGCCGCGATGCGCGCTTCGAGCAGACCGGGCACCAGCCAGCCCAGGCGCCGTGCATCCAAGCGGGCCAGGGCTTCTTTGGGCAACGCGAGCGTGACGCCGTCCTGTCCGTCGATTTTGTACAGCAGCGGATAACGGTGGTCGCCCACCGCCAGGCGGTCGGGGAACAATGAGGGATTCCAGCGCCCGGCGGTTTCCGCCAGCACGTCGCTTTCGGCGAAGAACAGCAGTTGCGGGTCGGCCTTTTCGGCCTCGCGCCGCCATTTGTCGAAGGTGGGCCAGTCGGTGCAGGCCGCCGGCACGCGGGCTTCGAAGAACGCCAGCCGCTCATCCTCGCCCTTGAGCAGGCCGCGCCGGCCGGTCTTGGCTTCGCGCTGCTTGACTTCCAGCACGCGCGCCGCGTTGTGCTTCATGAAGGGCAGGCCCGACATGAGGGGGCAGTCGTGCTCGACCAGGGCGAAGCGCAGGAACATCTGGCGGGCGGCCGGGGCATCGACCTTGGCCAGTGGGATGCGTCGGCGGCTGGCGATGGGCAAACCCAACAGCAGCACTTTTTCATAGGCCATGGCACTGCCGGTGTCGGCCACCCAGTGCGGCTCGTTGTGGGTGCGCTTGACCAAGTGGCCGGCCATCGGCTCGATCCAGCGCGGGTCCACCTGCGCCGCCGTGCGCAAAAAGCGGTCGCTGGTTTCGATGCGTTCCGCCGCCACCACCCACAGCGGCTTCTTCTTGGCGCAACTGGAGCCGGGCCACAGCCGCATCGGCAGGCCGCCGGCCGCGGTGTAGCCGCCTTCCTCGTTCTTCATGGCGATGCCGGTGAGCAGGCCCGAGAGCACGCTGCGGTGGATGGCGTCGGCTTTGCCGTGCGAAATCACTTTGCCGTCTTTGTCATGCTTCCACTCGCCGCGCGGGCCGCCCTTGACCATTTTGTCAGTCATCTCCATCAATTGGCGATGCAGATCAGTCCACTCACGCATCCGCAGGTAATTGATGAAGTTCTTCTGGCAGGCCCGGCGGATGGCGCTTTGCCCCTGCCCGCGCAAGTCATGGAAGAAATCCCAAATCCGAAGCAAGGTGAGGAAGTCGCTGCCCTCCATCCTGAATTGCGCGTGGGCCTGGTCGGCGGCGGCCTGCTTCTCCAGCGGGCGGTCGCGCGGATCCTGCGATTCGAGCGCGGAGGCCAGGATGAGCATTTCGCCGACGCATTTTTCCTTTTCCGCCTCCAACAGCATGCGCCCCACGCGCGGGTCCACCGGCAGGCGGGCCAACTTGCGCCCCAGCGGGGTCAGGCGGTTGGCGTCATCCACCGCATGCAGTTCAAACAGTGTTTTGTAGGCATCGTGAATCGCGCCGGGCTTGGGCGGATCCAAGAACGGGAATTGCTCCAGGTTGCCAAGGCCAAGCGACTCGCCTTGCAGCGCCACGCCGGCAAGGTCGGAGCGCAACACTTCCGGGGTGGTGAACGGATCGCGCTTGGCGAAATCCTCTTCGTCGTAGAGCCGGATGCACAGGCCCGGCCCGACGCGGCCGCAGCGGCCCTTGCGCTGGTTGCAGCTGGCTTGGCTCACCGGCTCGATCGGCAAGCGCTGCATGCCGCCGCCCTTGGTGGCGAAGCGCGACATGCGGGCGGTGCCGGCATCGATCACAAAGCGCACGCCCGGCACCGTCACCGAAGATTCCGCCACATTGGTCGCCACCACGATGCGGCGGGTGCCGGGCCGGGCCGGCGCAAAGGCGCGCTGCTGCTCGGCGGCCGACAAGCGGGCGTAGAGCGGCAGGATTTCGATGGTGGGGCTGGAATCGGCCGCCCGCAACACCTCGCAGCATTCGCGAATCTCGCGCTCGGTGGGTTGAAAAATCAAAATGTCGCCCGCGCCGTGGCGGCAGCATTCGTCCACCGCCGCCACCAGCGCCTGCTCGGGGTCTTCTTCCAGCACTTGCCCGCTCTTCTCATCCACCAAGCGGGCAGGGGCGCGCCAGCGCACTTCCACCGGATAGGTGCGGCCTTCGACGATGCAAATCGGCGCCGGCTTGCCGGTTTTGTCAGTAAAGAATTCGGCGAAGCGTTGGGTGTCCAGCGTGGCGCTGGTGATGATCACCCGCAAGTCGTCGCGCTGCTCCAGAATGCGCTTGAGGTGGCCCAGCACCAAATCCACATTCAGCGAGCGTTCGTGGGCTTCGTCCACGATGATCGTGTCGTATTTGCGGAACAAGGGGTCGCTGCCGGCCTCGGCGAGCAGCACGCCGTCGGTCATCAGTTTGATGAGTGTCTGTGGTCCGGTGTCGTCGGTGAAGCGCACTTTGTAGCCGACCTGCGCGCCCAGGTTCACCTTCATCTCCTCCGCCACCCGCTGCGCGATGGTGCGCGCGGCCAGCCGGCGCGGTTGGGTGTGGCCGATGAGGCCCGAGATGCCGCGCCCGGCCTTGAGGCAAATCTTGGGCAACTGCGTGGACTTGCCCGAGCCGGTTTCGCCGGCCACGATGACCACCCGGTGGTCGCGGATCAATTGCGCCAAGTCGTCCACCCGCGCCGACACGGGGAGTTCCGGGGGGAAGGTGAGGGGAGGCACCAGGCGGCGGCGGGCTTCGAGTTGGGCGGGGGTGGCGGGCACGGGGCGGGGATTGTAGGTGGGGGTTCGCCGTTACTTGCGCGTTCGGCAAGCGCCGAAGGCGCGCCGCCGAAAAGGCCCGAAGGGCCGCAGGCTGGTAGCCACGGGTGAACGCCCCCAATGGGGCGGAACCCGTGGATGGGGTAAAGAATCTTGAGAGCCCCGGAGGGGCGAAGGAAAACAGGATTGGCTTGCGCTTGAACCCGAAAAAGGCCCCTCGCGGGGCCTTTTCATTTCGACGGTTCCTCCACGCGGCGGGCCGCCGCGTCTACTTTTTACTTCACCGGCACCAACTTCACCGTCCCAAGGTTACACGGCGCAAGTCCGTTCACGCTTTTGACGCGGGCGGTGACGGTAGCCTGGTTGGCCGGCAAGGTGACGGTGCCCAGGCTGGCGGAGTGCAGGGTGTTCCAGTTGCCGGTGGCCTTGACTTCAAAGGGCAGCACCTGGGCGTCCTTGTCGTATTGGCCGCGCACGACGAACTCGATCACGCTGCCGGCGGACTCCTTGGGCGCGCCCCACTGGATGTCGAGGCGGTAGGTTTGCGCCTTTTGCACCGGGAAGGTCCAGGTCGCCGCGCCGGCCTTGCTGGTCCAGTTGCCCAGGTTCGCGCCGTCGCCTTCTCCCTGCAGGGCCAGGCCGTTTTCGGTCGCGGCCTGGTGGGGCTTGAGGGCGAACACGCCGTCCTGGTCGGCCTTGGGGGTCATGTCGATCGCCGCTTCGCCCGCGACTTCGCCGACCACCTCCACCGCCACCACGAAGTTCTTCTTGCCCTGCACGGAGGCGGGCAGGGTGACGGCCACGCCGTCGTCCTTGGCCATCGCCGCCAGCGGCGCGCCGCCGTCGAGAAGCTTGGCGCCGACCGGAGGGTTCTTCAGGCCTTCGATGTTCAGCACGCCGTCCTTGGGGGCTTCAAACAAAATGGCGTAGACGCGGGTGTTGCCGTTGTTCAAGCGCTTGGTGGTGGTGCGGCCCCAGGAAGGCTGGCGGGAATAGATGCCGGCGCGCGAGCCGTAGATGGCTTCGCCGTTGACCTTCAGCCAGTCGCCCATCGCCTTGAGGTGCGGCACATAGAAGTCGGGGATCTCGCCTTCTGCCGTCGGCCCGACATTGAGCAGCATGTTGCCCCCCTTGGCGGAGAGGTCGAACAGGAACTTCATCAGGGTGTCCTGGCTCTTGACGCTCTTGGCGTCGAAATCGGCCTGGTTGATGCCCCAGTAGTTGCGCCCGCTCATGGTCATGCAGGCTTCGAAGGCCACGCCGGAGCCGAAGCCCTGGGCGGGGATGAACTGTTCGGGGGTCAGGTAGTCGCCCAGCATGTCCTTGCTCATCTTGGCGTGGGTGCCCTTGCCGATGCGGTTGTTGACGATGACCTTCGGGTCGGCCTTGCGGATGGCGGCCAGCAACTTTTCGCCGTGCTCAAGCTTCCAGCAGCCCTCCCAGTTGCCGTCGAACCAGAGCATGGCAGGGTGGTAGCGCTCGATGACCTCCAGCACGGAATCCTCGACATACTGCTCGAACTTGTTCATGTCGGGTTGGACGGCGCCCTTGGCCGCCACATCGTTGTAGCCGCGGCGCTGGCCGTAGAGCGGGCTGTGCCAGTCCAGGATGGTGTGGTAGAGGCAGAACTTGATGCCGCGTTTCTCGCAGGCGACCTTGAGTTCCATCAAGGGGTCGCGGCCGGCCTTGCCGAAGGGGCTGCGCGAAAGGCTCCAGTTGTCGCGGTCGGACACCTTGGAGGGGTACATGGCGAAGCCGTCATGGTGCATCGAGGTGATGCAGACATACTTCATGCCGGCGTCCTGGGCGATCTGCGCCCACTTTTCGGCGTCGAACTTCACGGGGTTGAACCGGTCGGCGAATTTCTCGTACTCGGACACGGGCATCTTGGTGGTTTCCAGATACCACTCGGCATGTCCCTTGTCCTTGGGATTGTTCCAATGCACGCCGGCGGGGATGGAATACAGGCCCCAGTGGATGAACAGGCCGCTCTTGGCGTCGGCGAACCATTGCATGCGCTCGGGGAAGGAGGTGTCCTTGGCCGGCGCGGCGGGCGCGGCCCGGCAGCCGGCGAGCGTGCCGGAAGCCAAGGGCAGGGCGAGGAGCAGGGTGGCGGACAGGCGGCGGGCGGCGGGGGTCATGGCGTGAGGGGTTGGGGGGGGAGGGATGGAGACAATGGACGCCACGGGTCGTATCGCATTACAGGCTGAAGGAAAGAAGGGCGGGCTGTTCACACCTTCACCTGGGCCCACTTGCCGCCCCAAAAA
>CAZVNU010000144.1:0-6200 GCA_964628335.1 uncultured Phycisphaeraceae bacterium | reverse complement strand
CTGACGGTCGGGGTTCCTTTTCAAAGGGATTACGCGCGTGACCCGCCAGCCCTGGCGGAGTCGTCCGTGCGGACGGGGATGGATTGTTCCACCCGCACGGACGACTCCGCTGCGCTGTCCGTGGCACCCGTTTGGGATCAGGGAGAAAGGGGCCCCAGCACCGCCTGCGCCGTTTCCCGCACCAACGGGTGCTCCGTTTCATCCGCCGCCAATTGGGCCACCTTGCGGCGCAATTCCGGCAGGTCACGGGTCTTGAGGGCATTGCCGGCGGCGATCAGGGCGTTGCGCCGCACCATTTCCAGTTTCATGCGTTTGAGGGCCGAGGTCTGAAACACCCGGCGGCGGTCGTCTTCGGTCCAATTTAATACTTCGAGAATGGATACGCCGTCTTTGACTTCGGCGCGTGGCTTGTGGCCAAGGCCCACCGGCAGGGGGTGCTTTTCGGCGATGGCGTTGTAGGGGCAGACCTCTTGGCAGATGTCGCAGCCGCCGAGCCAATTGCCCATGCCGGCGAACAGGTCCGGGTTGATCGGGCTGCGGTGTTCCAAGGTGAGGTACGAGATGCAGCGGCGGGCGTCCAATCCGTAGCCGGCTGGGTCGATGGCTTGGGTGGGGCAGGCCTCGATGCACTTGCGGCAGTTGGCGCAGTGGTCGGTTTCGACCTGGGGTGCAGGATCCAGTTCCAAGGTGGTGATCAAAGTGCCCAGCAAAAAATACGAGCCGTGGCGCGGATGCAGCAGCAGGGTGTTTTTGCCGATCCAACCCATGCCGGCCCGCAGCGCCATCTCGCGTTCGTGAATCGGCGCGGTATCCACCGTCACCCGAAATTGCGCCTCGGGGAATTCCAAACGCAACTGGTTGGCCATCGCATGCAGGCGTTTTTTCAGGGTGTCGTGGTAATCCCGGCCCAAGGCGTAGCGGGCGAAGCGGCCCAAAGCGGATGCGGCGGCCCGCCGCGTTGCATTGCTTTCATCCGGATTTGTCGGTGAACGCGGCGGGCCGCCGCGTCTACTTTCATACGCATCCGCCACCACCAGCACACTCTTGGCGCCGTTCAGCAAGCCGCGCGGATCTTGGCGCAGGGCCAAGTGCTCGGCCAGATAACCCATCTCGCCATGCTTGCCGTCGGCAATCCATTGCGCCATCTTTGCCGCCCGCGCCGAAGGCGCAAGTTCGGCGATGCCAAAGAGCGCGAAGCCCTGGGCGCTGGCCAATGCGCGGATGCGGTCGGTGGGGGAGGGCATGGGAAGATGTCCCGGGGGTTATCGCAGCCCGTTGTGCCGAAGCAATGCCGCCGTCGAGGCCGGTTTGCCCCTGAACAGTTGGTACACCTTGCCCGGATGTTCGCCGCCACCCATGGCCAGCAAGGTGTCGCGGTAGTGGCGGCCCAATGGCTTCACGCGCGCCTCGTTGTCCAAGCCGACTTCTTCAAAGGCGGCGAAGGCGTCGGCGCTGAGCACCTCGGACCATTTGTAGGAGTAGTAACCCGCGCTGTAGCCGCCGGCGAAAATGTGGGTGAAGGCGTTGAAATAGCGGTCCTGCGGGACGGGGGCAAGCGGCAGCAGGCCGTTGGCCAGGCGGTGGGCCACATCGTTTGGCGTGCCGTCGGAATCCGGGTCGTAGGTGCTGTGCAACTCCAAGTCGCCAAGGCCCAGATGCAATTGGCGGACGAAGGACGAACCGGCGCGGAAGGTTTTGGCGGCGCATATTTTTTCGAACAGTTCCTGCGGCAGTTTTTCGCCGGTCTTGAAATGCGCCGACATGCCAAGCAGCACCGGCCGGTGATAGCACCAGTTTTCCATGAATTGGCTGCATATCTCCACCGCGTCCCATTCCACGCCGGCCAGGCCGGCGGCATCGGCCTCATCCACGGTGGTCAGCGTGCTTTGCAGGGCGTGGCCGAATTCATGGAACAGGGTGACGATTTCATCAAAGGACATCAGCGAAGGCGTGGGGCCGTCGGGCGGGGTGCCGTTGCACACCACATGGCAGACCGGCAACTGCGATTCGGTGCCGTCCACATAACGGCCCAGGCAGCCGCTCACCCAAGCGCCGCCGCGCTTGAGGCCGGGGCGGGCGTAGGGGTCAAGGTAGATGCCGGCGATTTCAACCCCCGCCTCGTTGCGGACGCGGTAGTAATCCACCTCGGCATGCCAGGTGGGGAAACTGCCGTGCGCGGCTTTTTCAAAAGCGATGCCGTGCAGTTTTTCGCACAGGGCAAACAGGCCGTCAAGCACGCGGGCGAAGGGGAAGTAGGGCCGCACCTGGTCGTCGGTGTAGGCGTATTTCTCCTCGCGCAGGCGCTCGGCGTAAAAGCCCACATCCCACGGCGCCAGGCTTTCGGCAAAGCCCTTGTTTTTGGCAAAAGCCTGCAACTCCGCCAGTTCGCGTTCGGCGGGTTCTTTGCAGGCGGCCACCAGTTCGTCGTACATCGCGCGCACCGGCCGCTGGGTTTCGGCCATTTTGACCGACAGCGACAGGTCGGCAAAGCAGGCGAAGCCGAGCAATTCGGCTTTTTCCTGGCGCAAGGCCAGGATTTTGACCATGGCCGGGCCGTTGTCAAAACCGGGTGTCGGGCTGTTTTCACTGGCGCGGGTGACATGGGCCAGATAGGCTTCCTCTCGGTCGGCGCGGATGCGGTGGTGCTGGTTGAAAGACAGATACGGCGGACCGTCCAGGGTCAGCCGCCACGGGCCGGAATCGGCGGTGGCTGTCGGCGCCTCGGCTGTTTTGCCGGCGTTGAAAGATTGCGCCGTCATTTGCTTCAACACGCCGGGCCAGCCAGCCACGCTATTCGGGTCGGTGAAGGTTTTGCTCCAGGCCTTGGTCGCATCCAGCACCCGGTTGGAGAAGTCGGTTTCCAATTTGGAAAGTTCGTTGGCGATGGCCAGGAAACGCTCTTTGGCGGCGCCTTCCAGCCCCACGCCAGCCAGCTCGGCATCGCGCAGGCGTTCTTCGATGATGCGCTGCTTGACCCGAGGCAGGGCCTCCCAATAGGCGTGGTCTTGGGCGATTTTCTTCAAGGCGGCGTAAATCGGTTTGCTTTGCGCCAAGCGCAGGCCGAATGCCACCACTTCGGGCATGATTTCTTCGTGCGCCGTGCGCAGGGCGTCGGTGTTCATCACCGCCACCAAATGGCAGACCGCACTCCACGAGCGCTCGAAGGGGCGGGTGATGCGGGGCAGGGGCGCGCAGGCGTTGTCCCAGTGCGGCGGCTGGTCGGGGGGCAACCCCACCAGCTTCGCTTCCAGCGCCACCAGGTCGGCCTCCATGCGTTTGAGCGCCTCGCGTACGCCCGGCACGACCAGGTCGGAGCGGGGCAGGCCGGCGGTTTCAAGGAGGGGGTTCATGGTGGATTGGCGGGGGTGGGGGCGGATTCAGGCTTGCGGTTTGATCGCGTCCAAGCCGCCCAGATACGGGCGCAGCGCCTTGGGAATGCTCACCGAGCCGTCGGCGTTTTGATGGATTTCAAGCAGCGGAATCAAGATGCGCGGCGAGGCCAGCACGGTGTTGTTCAAACTGTGGCAGAAGCGGGTTTCGGTCTTGCCGTTTTCCAATTTGGCTTTGTAGCGCAGGTTCAGGCGGCGGGTTTGGAAGTCGTACAGGCGGCTGGCCGAGTGGGTTTCGCCCCAAGCGCCCTGAGGGCGGCCGGCGCCGTCCAAATCGCCACGGCCGGGCATCCAGCATTCCACATCGACCATGTCGGCGTTCTTGACGCCAAGGTCGCCGGTGCAGCATTGCAACAGGCGGTAGGGCAGTTCCAGTTCCTTGAGCAGTTCTTCGACATAACCGAGCATCTTTTTGTGCCAGGCGCGGCTCTCGGTTTCGTCGGCGCGGCAGATGACCACCTGTTCCACCTTGTCGAACTGGTGGATGCGGTACAGGCCGGCGGTGTCGCGGCCGGCGGCGCCGGCTTCGCGGCGGAAGCAGGTCGAAACGGTGGTGTAGCGGCGCGGCAGGCTGTCTTCTTCCAGGATTTCATCCTGGTGGAAGCCCATCAACCCCACTTCGCCGGTGCCGGTCAAAAACAGGTCGCGGCCGCCGTCTTCGCGCCGGCTTTCCTCGACGCAATAGGCCTGTTCGCGGCCGGCGGGGAAGAAGCCCGTGCCGGTCATCAACTCTTCGCGCACCAGGACCGGCACGCTCATGGCCTGGAAGCCGTGGCGGTCGCACATCATGTTGAAGGCGAACTGCAGCACGGCGTTGTGCAGGCGCTGGCCCATGCCGGTGAGCACATACGAGCGCGAGCCGGCCATCTTGACGCCGCGTCCGAAATCGGCCAGCCCCAGGCTTTCGATCAATTCCAAATGGGTCTTGTGGGCAAAGCCCTTGTTGGCGGCGAAGGGTTGGTCGGGGTTGAAGGCGGCCGAGGCCACCCGGCGGATTTCGATGTTGCCTTCGGCCCCGGTCCCCTCGGGAATGGGGCCAAACAGCCCTTCGCCGTCGGCCGGCTGCGGCACCTTGAGCCACAGGGCCAGGCGGTTGGCCTCCAGATCGCGCACCAGTTCTTCGAGCGCCATTTCTTCTTTTTTGATGGCCAGGGGGCGCGCCTGCAGGGCTTTGAGTTTGGACTCAAGTTCAGCCTTGGCCGCCCCTTCGGCTTTTTTGAGCTGGCCCATCAGCGGGCCGATGTCCTTGCCGATGCGGTTTTTTTCCGCCGTCAGTTCCTGCAAAGCGGTTTGGGCCGTGCGCCATTCGGCATCCACCGACAGCAAGCCGTCAATGTCGGGGTCCATGCATTTGTTTTGGGCCCCCAAGCGGAATTTGTCGGGGTTCTGGCGCAGGTCTTTGAGGTCAATCATGGCGTATGAACGGTGAAAAAGAGGTGAGGTGCGGATTGTAATGGCCATGCGCGCGGCGGACCGGTTATCATCCGCGCGGAAGTTGAAGTTGTTGTTTGGGTCTTGCAGTTCTTTTGTCGGTTTTCCATGTCACACGCACCCGCCCCGTTTTTCCCTTTGCTGTTCATGTCCCCCGGCAAGTCCGCCTATGTGGTGGTTGCCGCGCTTTGTGTGTTGGCGGCGAGTTTTTGGCATGTGTTCGTCAAGGCTGACCGCAAGGGTTGGGAGGTGTTGGTGCCGGGCTGGAACATGGTGGTGCTGATGCGTCTGATCGGCCGCCCGTGGTGGTGGGCGCTTGGTTTGTTCCCCGGGCCGTTTTCGCTCTGGCTGGCCGGTCTGGTGGTGCGTGAGACGCATTCCCGCTTGTTTTGGGCCTTGGCCCTGCCGGGCGTGATGCTCGCCGGTTGGATGCATTACCGCATCAGTTTCAGTCTGGCCAGATCCTTTGGCCGCAGCCGCCGCTTTGGCTGGCGCCTCACCTGGTTGCCCTTTGTCTACATTCCGGTGCTGGGTTTTGGTTATTCCGAGTATGTCGGGCCGGCGAGGCGAGGCAAGCACTGCAAGCCCGAGATTCAGGCCCAGGCCGGCGCGGACAATGGCGCGGATGCGGCGGCAGGGGGCGAGGGCGGCGGCAGTCCCGCCAACCCCGCCTGATTGCCGCCTACACTTTCCCGCATGTCCCTTGAAGGCCACAACGATGTCAAGCGCGTGCAGGAGGCCACCGATCTGGTGCGGCTGATCGGCGAGCATTTGCAATTGCGTTCGGCCGGCCGCGAGATGGTGGGGCTGTGCCCCTTCCACAACGACAAAGCGCCATCGATGCGGGTCAGCCCGCAAAAGCAGATTTTCAAATGCTTCGCCTGCGGGGCGGGGGGGGATTGCTTCTCCTTCATGATGAAGTACCATCGCATGGAGTTCCGCGAAGCCTTGCAAAACCTGGCCGAGCGGGCCGGCATCACCCTCACGCCTTTCCGGGGCCAAAGAGCCGAAGACGGCCATGACGGGGTGTCGCAACGCAAGCAATTGTCCGAAGCCAACGACAAGGCGCTGGCCTTTTTCCGCCGCACTTTGGCCGACGCACAAGTGGGCCAAGCAGCCAGTGCCTATGTCGCCAAACGCCGCATCAGCCCCGAAATGGTGGAGGCCTTCCAACTCGGCGCCGCCCCCGACAGTTGGGATGCGCTGGCCGGCGCCATCACCGCCCGCAAGGCCGACACCCGCCCGTATGTGAGGCCGGCCTGATCGCCCCGCGCTCCGGCGGCGGCTTCATGGACAAATTGCGCCACCGCCTGATTTTCCCCATCCATGACGAGTTGGGCCGGGTGGTGGCGTTTGGCGGCCGGGTGCTGCCCGATTCGG
>CAZVNU010000143.1:0-6201 GCA_964628335.1 uncultured Phycisphaeraceae bacterium | reverse complement strand
GGCGGCCACCCTGGCGGCGATGCTGCGGCAGACATTGCCGATCTGGCGCTCCAGTTCGCGCACGCCGGCCTCGCGGGTGTAGTTCTCGATCACCTTGGCCACGCCTTCGGGCGTCCACACGCAATCGCGGGCTTTCAGGCCGTTTTCCTTCATCTGGCGCGGCACCAGATAACGCTTGGCGATTTGCGCCTTGTCATGGTCGGTGTAACCGTTGACCTCGATCACCTCCAGCCGGTCGTAGAGCGCGGCGGGAATCTCGTCGGCGGTGTTGGCGGTGCAGATGAACAGCACCTTGGACAAGTCAAAGGGCACATCCAAATAACGGTCGACAAAGGCGTGGTTCTGGCGCGGGTCGAGCACCTCCAGCAAGGCCGAGGCCGGGTCGCCGCGCGAGTCGGCGCCGAGTTTGTCGATCTCGTCGAGCATCACCACCGGGTTGTTGGCGCCGGCCCGCTTCAACTCCTGCAGCAGGCGGCCGGGCATGGCCCCGATGTAGGTGCGGCGGTGGCCGCGAATCTCGGCCTCGTCACGCACACCGCCCAAGGCCAGGCGCACAAAGGGCCGGTGCATGGAATCGGCCACCGACAGGCCCAGGCTGGTTTTGCCCACCCCCGGCGGGCCGACCAGGCACAGGATCGGGCTGCGCCCGTCCGGATTCAACTTGCGCACCGCCAGGTATTCGAGCAGGCGTTTTTTGACTTTCTCCAGGCCGAAATGGTCGCGGTTGAGGATCTTTTTGGCATGCGGCAAGCCGATGGATTCCTTGGCCGCCACGCTCCAGGGCAAATCCACCAGCGTTTCAAGGTAAGTCAAAATCACCGAATATTCAGGGCTGCCCGACGGCATGGTCTCCAGCCGCTTCATTTCCTTGGCGGCCTCCTTGGCGGCATGCTCCGGCAATTTGGCTTTCTCGATTTTCTTCTTCAAGTCGGCGATCACCTCCGCCGATTCGTTGCCTTCGCCCAATTCCTTTTGGATGGATTTGAGTTGCTCGGACAGGAAGAATTTGCGCTGGCTGTCGGAAATGGTCTTTTGCACATCCTCGCCGATCTTGTTCTGCAAGCGGGCCATTTCCAACTGGCGCACCAGCAGGTCGTGGATGCGGTACACGCGCTTGACCACATCGGCCTCGGCCAGGAAGCTCTGGCGCTCTTCCAGCGAAATGTCGATGTTGGCGGCCAGGTAATCGGCCAGCCCGCCCACATCGGTGATGTTGAGCACCACCGCCAGCGCCTGCTCGGAAGCTCCGGGCGTGAGTTCGATCAGTTCCTTGGCCATCGAGCGCAAGCGGTTGACGCGGGCCTGGAAGGATTTGGCGTCCTTGGAAGTCATGCGCACCACCGACTGGTGCGGCAGCACCTTGATTTGCGCCTTCAGATACGGTTTTTCCTGCACCGGCGCCACCATGCGGATGCGGCGCAAACCGTGCACGATGGCGGTGACGGTTTCATCCGGCTGGCGGATCACCTTCAAAATGGCCACCGCCGTGCCGATGGGCTCCATGTTGGCGAAGCCGGGCTCGTCGTCGTCCTCTTTTTTCTGCAGCGTCAGGCCGACGATCTTGGAATGCGGCAGCGTGTCATCGAGCAATCTGAGCGACGAGGCGCGCCCCACCTGCAGCGGCACGATGGTGCCGGGGAACACCACCAGCCCGCGCAGCGCCAAAATCGGCAATTCATCGGGCAATTTCACATCTTCCACCGGCACCGCCACCTCGGCGTTGGACTGGAAAGCCGGCGTGCTGGGAGTGGCCGAGGCTTCTTCGACTTCGATGGCGGGTTCTTGGGCGGCGTTTTTTTTCTTGGTGGCCATGGTTTACATGAAAGGAGTCAGGCAAAAGACACAGGCGCGATGCCCATACCACTTGGCTTTGCCTACAATACCGCATTCCCGACTTACTTCCCAGTTCCTTTTTGAGATTTTCATGGCCTCCAAGAAGCCCGCGACCAAAACTCCCCGCAAGACCTCCACCAAGGCCGCCGCCAAAGCCCCCAAGTCCTCCCAAAAGAAATCGCCCCTGATGCCCGATGTGCAGGGCTCGGCCGATGTGCGCGGCGTGGCCATCAACAAGGTCGGCGTCAAGGATGTGCGCTACCCCATCACCCTCAAGGGCCAAAACGGCAACGCCGACCAGCACACCGTGGCCATGGTGAACATGTATGTGGCCCTGCCCAAGGAGAAAAAAGGCACCCACATGTCGCGCTTCCTGGAAGTGCTCAACGAACACCACGAAGCGGTGGACGCCGCCAACCTGCTCGATTTCGTGCACATCATGCGCGAGCGCCTGCACGCCAGCGAAGCCCACCTGGAATTGGAATTCCCCTACTTCATCACCAAGCAGGCCCCCGTCACCGGCCAGCGCGGCAAGATGGATTTGAAAGTCAAACTTGAAGCCGTGGCCTCCAGCGCCTCCAAGAAGGGCGATGATTTCATCCTGACCATCCGCGTGCCGGCCACCAGCCTGTGCCCGTGCTCGAAAGAAATCTCCCGCTACGGCGCCCACAACCAACGCTGCGAGATGGAAGCCAGCGTGCGCTTCAAAAAAGGCCGGTTCCTCTCCATCGAAGAATTGGTCGCCATCGTCGAAAAATGCGCCAGCACCCAGGTGTTCGCCGTGCTCAAGCGTCTGGATGAAAAGTTCGTCACCGAAGACGCCTACGACAACCCGAAATTCGTCGAAGACATCGTGCGCGATTTGACGGTGGCGTTGGACAAGGAGAAGAATATCTCCTGGTTCCGGGTGGCCAGCGAGAATTTCGAATCGATCCACAACCACAACGCGTATGCGGTGGTGGAGAAGGACAAGCGGAAGAAGTAAACACCAATTGAAAGCGAACAAAACACGACGCGCACCGGCTCGCCGGTGCGCGTCGTGTTTTGCATCGATGGGCGTTGGCGGAACTCACGCCGCCTTGGCCGACCCCATCAATTCCCGGGCCTGCTGGCGGGTGGTTTCGCCGGCGCTTTGGCCGGCGAGCATTTCGGCCAGTTCGGTGACGCGGGATTCACCGGTGATGGCTTCCACCCGGGTCTTGGTGACGCGGTGTTCGCCATTGCCGCTGACTTCCTTGACGATGCGCAGGTGATGATCGGCAAAGGCGGCGATCTGGGGCAGATGGGTGATGCACAGCACCTGGCCGCCGGCGGCCAAGCCCTTCAACTTGCGCCCGATCACATCGCCCAAACGGCCGCCGATGTTGGCATCCACTTCGTCGAACACCAACAGGGCGCCGTCGCTGCACTCTCCGACCTCCGTTTTGCCGATCTCCGTTTTGCCGACCTCGGCCCTGCCGGCGCCGATGCTGCCTTTGACGGCTTTGGCCGGCTTGACGGCCTTGGATTTGTCAGCCAACACGCTCTTGAGCGCCAGCATCACCCGCGAGAGTTCGCCGCCGCTGGCCACCTCGCGCATGGCGGCAAAGGGTTGGCCGGGGTTGGTCCTGACTTCAAAACTGGCGGCATCCAAGCCCGAGGGCGCGGCCAACTCGGTCTGGCCGCCGGCCACCTTGGCCCCGTCGGCCGATTCCACCACCACCCGCACTTTGGCTTCGTTCATACCCAAGTCGCGCAGGGCATGCTCAATCAAGGGGCCGAGTTTGGCGGCGGCTTTTTGCCGGGTTTCAGACAAAGCCGCACCGCAGGCGGCCAAGGCGTGGCAGGCAGCAACCAAGTCGTCGGCCAGGGTGCCGCTGTCGCTTTGCTCGCGGTCCAAACGGGTGATCTCGGCGCCGATTTTTTCGCGGTGCTCCAGCACGGCTTGCATTTCATCCTCCCCCGCCCCGCCCCGGCCGTACTTGCGGGTCAGGCGAATCAGGCCATCCAACCGGCCGCGCACTTGGGCCAGTTCGCCGGGGTCCACTTCCAACTTGTCGGCATAGCGGCGCAGGTCATAGGCGGCCTCCTGCACGGCGATCAAAGCGCCGCGCACCGATTCATGCAGCGGTGCCAAACTGGCGTCGGTTTCGGCCAATTCCGCCACTTGGCGCTCCACGCGCTGCAATTGGGTGAGCACGGCATCGCCGCTCTCGGATTCATCCAGGGCCGCCACCGCACCCTCGGCGTTTTGGCGCAGATATTCCACGCTGCCGAGGATTTTTTCACGGGCTGACAAGGTGGCGAATTCGCCCCAGGCCGGCTCGACGGCATCTATTTCTTTGGCTTGAAAACCGTACAACTCCAAGCGCTCCTGGCGCAAGGCGGCGCCGGTGACCAATTCCTCCTGCCGGGCGCGCAAGGCTTGCAAATGTTCCCAGGCAGAGGCGTAATGGGCGCGCAGCGCGGCCGAGCCGGCCCAGCCGTCAAGCACCGCCAATTGTTCGGAGGGCTTGAGCAAGCGCTGGCCGTCGTGCTGGCCGTGGATATCCACCAAACAGGCGGCGGCCTCTTTGAGCACGCCGGCCGCCACCGGCTTGCCATTGACCCGCACGCTGCCACGGCCGGCCACACTGGCTTTGCGCGAGAGCACCAACTCGTCGCCCACCGCCAGCCGTTCATCCAGCAAGGCTGACAGCGCCTCGGCCTGCGAGGCGCTGGCCAATTCAAACACCGCATCCACCCGCGCCTCTTCGCCGTCTTTCAAGCCGCCGCGCACCATCTTGGCCAAGGGCTTCAACCCCAGCAAGCCTTCAATGGCGCCCAGCACCAAACTCTTGCCGGCGCCGGTCTGACCGGTGAAGGCATTGAGGCCAGGGCCAAGCGTGATGACGGCATCTTCAATCACGGCCAAGTTGCTGATGTGGAGTTCGCGGAGCATGGGATTCCTTTTGTTCGGGTGATAGTCGGATATTAGACATCACCCGAATACTTTGCAAACACCCTAACTCTTTGTGGAAAAAGTAGACGCGGCGGCTCGCCGCGTTCGCTGGACACGATGAAAAACAACGCGCGCCGATGAATCGGCGCGCGTTGTTTTATCGGGTGTCCATCGCCAACGCGGCGAGCCGCCGCGTCTACTATTTACTTCATCACCTCCCGCATCACCTCCGTCGCAAACGCACCCTTGGGCAATAGGAAGGCCATCTCCAAACATGGCCCGTCTGCATCCACCGAAAAAGACAGGGCGGTTTCGCGCACCGGGATGCGCAAGGGGCGCCGGGCGCCGTGGGTGTTGTCGCCGCCTTGCTGCTTGCAGGCTGCCGCCAACGATTCCGGGGTGAAGCCGAATTCAGCCAACACTTCGGTTTCCAACACCTCCACCTCTGCCCCGGGGCGCAGCATGCTGTCGCCCCACAAGGGGCCACTGGGGGAAATCTCCAGTTTTTCCACGCGGCCTTCGGCGGCGTTCTCCAATTGCGCCGTGGCTTCGTCCACGGCGAACAGCGAGCCGTTGTCGTGCTTCATCGCCAGATCACCGGGCAGCAGGCGGTTCCAAGACCCCTCCTCGACGCGGCGGGCAAGCACGCGGTTGAACACGGCGGATTGGAAGGCGGAAACCAGGAAGGCCTTTTGATCGCGGCCCTGGCGGCGCACCTCCGGCGGAGCGTCGCCAAGCAAAAGCAAACGCCCCATGTCGGCATTGTCACCCTCGCGGCCAAAGCGCTGCTCGCCGACGAAATCCGGTGCACCGAACTTGGCCAAATAATCCAAGATGGGTTTGGCCCGCACCACCGCCTCCGGCCCGACTTGCCGCACCTTGAGCACAAAGCGGTTGCCGCCATGGTGGCCCAGGCGCAACTTGTTGCCATGGCGGGCGGCTTTGACCACCCGCAATTGGTCGGGGTTGGCGCCGAGTCGTTCAATGCCTTGGGCGGCTTGCGAATCCTTGACGCCGGGCAGATGGATGGAGAGCCATTGGCGGGTGACGGCAACTTTGTCTTTCTGCCCGGCCAGGCCGATGGCCCGGCGCGTCACGCCAAAGGCGCGACATGCTTGGCGCACGGCATCCTCGGTGGTGAGGCTGGTTTTCTCGATGAACAAAAACAAATGCTCGCCCGTTCCGCTGGGCTCGTACAACGGCGATTCTTCGACCAAGAAATCGCCGGGGCGCTGCTTGAGGAGGCCGCCGGTGCCGAGAAGACGAGAGGTGGCGTAGGGATGTGGCGTCATTGTGATTCAGGTCATTGGGTGCATCGTGAAAGAACCCCGGCCGCAAGGGAGGGGACGCTCGCGCGCCATTCGGGCGGTACCCGTCCCCTCCCTTGCGGTCGGGGTTGGCGGGTCAAGGAACCCCGACCGTCAGGGAGGGGACGCTGGCACGCTATT
>CAZVNU010000142.1:0-6255 GCA_964628335.1 uncultured Phycisphaeraceae bacterium | reverse complement strand
TCCAACAAGCCCGTGCGCTGTTGACCCGCCAGCCCTGTTTTTCGCAGGGCATTCATACGCCGCCTCCCTTCAGCACCCTGCCCAGTTCCGCCAGCAGCGCCGCCTTGTCGATCGGCTTGACGACGAAGCCGTTCATGCCCGCCTCCAAGCAGGCGTCCAAATCCGACTTCATCGCGTTGGCGGTCATGGCCACGATGGGGATGGTTTTCAAGACCGGGATTTCCTCCCCCGCCGCGCGGATGCGCCGCGTGGACTCCAACCCGTCCATCTCGGGCATCTGCATGTCCATCAGGATGATTTGGTATTTGCCGGGATTGGCCTGCGCCATCTCGAGCGCAAGTTTGCCGTTGCCGGCCACCTCCACCGTGATGCCAAGTTTCTTGAGCAGTATCTTGGCCACCAACTGGTTCTGCGGATTGTCCTCGGCCAGCAGGGCCAGGATGCCGTCAAAACGGTCGCCGGCCGGATCAACCGCGGGGCCGGCCGCTTGGTTCATGGGGGCCAAGGCCGCCGTGAGCGCCGCCTGCGCCGCCGTCCAAGTGATGGGTTTGGGGATGAAGGCGGATGCGCCGGCGGCCCGCATCCCCTCCTGCGCCTCGCGGCCGGCAAAAGCGCTGGCCAAGAAACACGGCAGGCCAACTTGCGCCCTGCGCAGGGCTTGGATGCCGGCCACGCCATCCATGCCACCCTCGCCAAGGCGCCAGTCCACCATGGCCGCTCCGACCCGGCCGGCCTCGGCGGTCTTGAGCCAGCCCAAAGCCGGCTCCATGGCCGGAAACGACACGCAAGGCAGGCCGTGGCTGATGAACATGGTCTCCAACGCGCGCCGGCAGGTGGCGTTGTCCTCGACCAACAGCAATACTTGGCTTCCTAGGCCCGGTGGCAGGTGCAACTCGGTGCGATTCCCCGCCGCATCCGCCGACAATGGAACATCCACAAAAAAGGTGGTTCCCTGCCCCGCCGCGCTGGCGATCGTGATGTCGCCGCCCATCAAGAGCGCCAGGCGCCGGCTGATGGTCAGGCCAAGACCGGTGCCGCCATAGCGGCGGGTGGTGGCGCTGTCGGCCTGCACGAAGGGTTGGAACAGGCGCGCCTGCTGTTCCGGGGAAATGCCGATTCCCGAATCCTTGACACTCAAGCGCACCCCGGACTCCAAGTTCTCCAAGCGCAGCAGTATCTCGCCCTTGGCGGTGAATTTGAAGGCATTGCCGACCAGATTGGTCAAGATTTGGCGCAACCGCGTGGGGTCGCCCCGCACGCCGTCCCGGGCCCCCGGATCGATATGGGACACCAGTTCTACCCTCGACTCGGCCGCCTTGGCGCGGAACAGGTCACTCACCCCCTCCAGCAGCATGTGCAGGCTGAACGGAATGTTTTCCAGGTCGACCTTGCCGGCCTCGATCTTGGAGAAATCCAGAATGTCGTTGATGAGCGACAGCAGGTGGCGGGCCGAACCGTCGGCCACGCGCAGGTATTCCTGCTGCTGCGGATCCAGCGGCGACTCAAGCACGGTGGCCACCATGTTGAGCACGGCGTTCATCGGCGTGCGGATCTCATGGCTCATCGCCGCCAAAAAGGCGCTTTTGGTGCGGTTGGCCGTTTCGGCCTTTTCCATGGCCTCGTGCAGCTGCTCGGTGCGCTTGGCCACGGTCTGCTCCAACTGAATCTGATGCCGCTCCAGTTCGCGGTTCTTCTCGACCATTTCCGCCATCAGCATTTCGCGGCTGGGCTCGGCGAACGCGGCGCGGTGCAATGCCAGCCAGGAAAGGCCCGACGGGCTTCCCGGCGCTTCGCCATGCCCGCCCAATCCGCCACCCAAGGGCCCATCCAAGCCGGGCAATTCCAACTGCAGAGCGGCGGCCCCGCCGATGTCCACCCGCAGAAACCAGGCATACCCCTCGTCGTGGATGGAGACCTCGGCCACATGCGCGCCTCGGGCATCCTCCCCGCGATTGGGGGCCATGGGCAGGGTGCCAGCGGCGCGCGCCGCCTGCGACACCACCGCCGCCGCATGCGCGGCCGCCACCGGGCTGGTGCCGGCGGCCACCGCCAAGGCATGCAATTTGCGCCGCAGGTCCAAGCGGGCCGCGTCGGAGGTCAGGGCGAGTTGTCCGATCGTGTGTTTCATGAAGGTTCCGCCTTTGCGCCTGCTCACACCGCTTTCCAGCGCGCCGCCAGACAGCATGCGTCATCGTGGAATTTGCCGAATTTCTCCACCAACTCGCAGGCCAAAAGCGTCGGCGGAGACCGCCTCAACTCGGGCATTTCGTGCGGGCCGATGTGGCTGGGCAAACCGTCGCTGGCCAAGAGCAGCAAGTCTTGGGTCGCCAGGGAAATCTGCGTCTGGAACGGGCTGCGCCAGTTGAACCCCAACACGCCGTCAGTCTGGGTCGCATGCAGATCCCGGTTGTCGCTGCGGGCCGAAATGCGGGCCATCCGCACATTGCCCATGCCCGCCGCCGCCGCCACACCATGCTCCACATCCACCCGCATCAGGCCGGCCGCCGCCCCGCGCGTGCCGCGCAGCAGTTCGTGCATCCGGCGCAGCCAAGCCACCGGATCAAGGGCCAGGTCCGCCTCGTCCTCAAGGAAGCGGGTGCAGATGCGGGCGGCCTGTGCGGCCAACGGGCCATGGCCCAAACCATCCACCACGGCCAGCAACGCCAACCCGCCCTGGCGGCGCACCAAGGTGCGGTCGCCGCATTCGGTTTCACCGGGTGCCGGCCGCCGGTGGGCGGCGCACATGAGTTCATTGGCGGTCCCCCCGAAGGCGGTCCGAACTTCGCGCCCCACCGCCCCCCAAGCCGGGCGGGCCGCACCCCCGCGCCACACATGCAGCGCCACCTGGGTGCCCGCCCCCGGCGCGGACACGATGGAAAAATCATCACTCATGCGCCGAATCCCCGGCAAGCCCAACCCCAGCGTGCCGGAGGTGCTGAAATGATCCCGCATCGCCCGCCCAATGTCAGGAATTCCCGGACCGTGGTCCTTGGCCACCACCTCCAAACCACGATCACCGGCCTGCGCCCCAGGCCCGGGATTGGCCGCCTCGCGGATTTCGATGACGCCCCGGCCCGCGTATTTGAGGATGTTGGTGGCCAGTTCCGAAACGCAGGTGGCCACCGCCAATTGTTTCACTTCAGAAAAATCCAGGAAGATCGCCCCCCGTTGCGCCGTGGCCACCGCCACATGCAAGTCCGCCTCGTCGCGCACATGAATGCGCTCGTGGAAAGGGATGGGGATGGCTTGGAGGATGGGCATGAAGGGAGCGGCTTGGGCCGGCCTGTTGGGCGTTGTCTCAAACGGTGCGCGTGAACACTGGAACCGGTTTGCGCGCTCCTATGCTTTGCGCTTGACCGGATGTTTCGGTGGCGGCTGCACCGCGCGCGGGCGATGGGCCGCCAAAGCAGGCCCTTTTCCATCGCGCTTTGCCAAGCGCGCCCGCCCCTCCCTTTGCACCACCGCCATCGCCTCGTCCAGATCGCGCACCACCCGCACGCCGGGCAGAGTCTGATCCAGGTTTGCCAGCATCGCCGCCACGCCAGGGCGCAAACCGGCCACAATGGGCTTGGAGCCGATCAGCGCCACCGTCACCAGCAGGCGGCACAGCCCCGCCACATCGGCCTCATCCATCACCTCCACTTCGGAGCAATCCACGGCCGCATGGCGGGTGTGCTGCCGGATCAGTTCGTCTAAAAAAGCATCGCGCAGGCCGTTCATGCCGCCGGCATCCATGTCTGCCGGCAGACGCGCCACCACCATGCCGCCAAGGCTTGAGACGGCGGCGGAAGGGGCGGCCAAGGCAAGGTCCGCCGGCGGCAGGCTGACGGACCGGCGGGGATCAGGATTCGGCATGGGCGGCACCCTTGGTCAGGCTGTATCCGGCGCGCTGGAAGGCGGTTTCCAAAGCATCGCGCAAGGTCGCGGTGGTGCACACTTCGCCGATTTGCACACCCAACTCGACCACCGTCTGCGCCACCGCCGGCGACAGGCCGGAAATGATGCTCTCGCAGCCCATCAGGCGGGTCGCCTTGGTGATCTTGATCAGGTGGTTGGCCACGGCGGTGTCCACCACGCCCACCCCGCTGATGTCCAGGATGAACACCCGCGCCCGCGCCTGCGAAATTTTGAGCAGGATGGAATTCATCACATCGTGGGCGCGGCGCGAATCGACCAGACCGACCAGGGGCAGCAGCAGGATGTCCTCCCAGATGGCCGACACCGGGGTGGACATCTCCATGATCGCCTTGGTCTGCAGGGAAATCTTCCTGTTGACTTCCTCGGAATACACCTCGACCACGATGGCGGTGTCCAGGTGGACCAACTTCATGATCGAGCGGGTGGCCAGCGGCAATTCATCCACCGACACGCCGGCGGGAATCCTGGTCTGGATCAGCGCGGTGAGCCAGAAGTTCATGGCGGCGAAGTACACCGGCAGCGGCAGGCCGATGCGGGCATGGACCTGCCCCACCGTGCGGCGCTTGGTCAGGTAGGCCTCGTCGATCTGGCCGGAGAAAAATTCGCGCCAATACACGCCCTGGGCGGCGGCCACCCGGCGCACCAGGGCCTCGTCCGAACCGAAGAACTCGGCGAATTCCGGCTGCTGGCGCAACCAGACATAAAAGTGGTCCACATACGACTCCATCACCGGGTTGATGCGCCGCCCATAGGCCTTGATGTGGTCGATGTCCTCCGGCGAAATACCATAGTTGTGCAGATAGGCTTCAGGGGTGACGGCGTGCGACATGGGGACCTCAAAGGAAAGGGAAAATGGGAAAGGGGAAAACAAGGGTAACAGGTTGCGGGCCGGATCAGGCCGCCGCCTCGATGACCAGCACCGAGAAATCCAACGGCGGCAGCGCCGGGTGGGCAAAGTCGGAAAACTGCCGCGCCATGTGTTCGCAGGCTTCGCGCAGCGGCAGCGCGCGGTCTTGCGCCGCAAGCAGGCGGCAGCGCTCATGCCCGAACAGTTCGCCGCGCACATCGCGCACTTTTTCCAAGCCGCCGCCGGCCAGGTACAGCCGGTCGCCGGGCGCCATGGGGATGTTGACCACGCGCATGCCGTCCAGGCGCTCTTCGCGCACCGCCCCTTTTGCCGGCACCACCAGCAACAACGGCCACACCAAGCCGGAGCAGGCGCAGCACACCTCACCGGCTTTGGCGTCGTACAGGCAGCAGGCGAACTTGGCCGGATTGGCCTGCTCCCCGCGCTCCATCATCTGCTCGGTCATTTTGGCGATCACCCCCACCGGGTCCATGCCCTCTTCCCGCACCGCCTGGCCGATGTCCACCGACAGCACCGACGCCGACAGTGCCGCCGCCGGGCCGCAACTGCCCGTGTCCACACCGTACACCGTCAGTTGCTGATGGCCGGGGATGGCGAAATTCATGATGTCGCCGGCCACTTCTTCGCCGGGCAAATTCACGCAGCAGGCCCTGGCTTTGGGCATTTCCAAACAGGCCGCCGGCAGCAATGAACGCTTGGCGTGCATGACGGCTTCCACCTCCAGCCGGGCGCGGCGGTGGTTTGACTCCAAACTGGCGATATGGGCCAGCAGCGATTCGCGCATGCGGAACAGCGCCAGCTGGTTGCGCACCCGCATGTGGACTTCTTCGGCGTCAAACGGCTTGGTGATGTAATCGGAACCGCCCTCGCGGAACGCCCGCAAGCGGTCTTGGCGGCTGGTTTGCACGGTCAGAAAAATCACCGGGATGTCGCGGTGGCGCGGATGCGACTTCAAAGTGCGGCACACTTCAAAGCCGTCCATGCCGGGCATGTCGATGTCCAGCAAAATGACCTCAGGCGGCTTGGCATTGATGATCTCCAGCGCCACCTGCCCGGTGCTGGCCGCCCGCACCGAATGGCCCCGGCTCTTGAGCAGGCTGGTCAGCAAATGCAGATTGGCCAGCAGGTCATCCACCACCAGGATGTCGCCGTGATCAAATTCCGGCAAGCCGGAACTGAACCGTTCGTTGGAAAACACAGACATTGGCTGGCTCCGCAAGAGGAAGATGCACTCATCCCCAACTCCATGCCACGACAACAACGACCACGAGATGAGTCTAAAGCGGGCCTGATCGTTTTCCAATCATTTTTCCCAGGGCTCCAGGGCTGGCGGGTCACGGGCACAACCCCTCTGAAAAAAGTAGACGCGGCGCCCCGCCGCGTGGGATGAGAGGTCTTTGAAGCGATGCACGCTGGTGTTTCGGTGCGCGTCGTTTTGATTGGGGTTGGAGCGGACGCGCATAGCCGCC
>CAZVNU010000141.1:0-6271 GCA_964628335.1 uncultured Phycisphaeraceae bacterium | reverse complement strand
TAGCCGCCGCGTCTACTTTTTTCAGCGGGATGACGCGCGTGACCCGCCAGCCCTGCGCACACGCATTGGCCGCGCTGGTTCACCGCCTCGAGCGCCTCGACCACGATGCCGCGCCCGGTACGGGCTGTGAGGGCCGGCCAACAACCGGCGGTATTTGCAAAAAAGTTCGGCTGTAATGGCCGGGGGCGGTGCGCGTCTTTCTTGCCTCATGAAGCAGACAAAATCCTATTTGATGTCGATGGCCCTTTGGGCGGGCATGGCGGCTTTGGGCCTGTGGGCCCAGTCCTGCGGGGTGCCCGTCCGGCGGGAGGGCTCCGCCGGTGCTGCCAAGTCCGCCGCCAAAACGGCCGCCGCCAAGGCCGAAAAAGAGGCCCAGGAGGCCCAAGAGGCAGTTCGCGAGGCGCAATTCAAGGCGGAGATCCGCCCGCTGCTCGACCAGTACTGCTTCAAATGCCACGGCGCCGAAGAAATGAAATCCGGTGTGCGGGTGGACTTGCTCGATGGCGCTTTCCGCGGCGAGCATGTGGTGCTGTGGCAGCACATCGCCGAACAGTTGGAGGAAGAATTCATGCCGCCGGAAGACAAACCGCAGCCCACCGCGGCGCAGCGGGCCAAGCTGGTGAAGTGGATCCGCGAAGGGGTGCGATCGGCGCAGATGAAAAGCCGGGAGCGCAACGGCTGGGCCCGACGCATGACCGTGCCGCAATACCGCAACACGCTGCAGGATTTGCTCGGGCTTGAAGACGATCTGACCGGTTTGTTGCCAAGCGACGGCCTGTCCAAAGACGGTTTCACCAACAACGGCGACTCGCTGCAGCTTTCGCCCTTGCAGATGGAGTATTACCTGCAGATCGCCGACCAGGCGCTGGACCTGTGCCTGATTGACCCGGACCAGCCGCCGGCCATCCAGAATTTCCGCATGGAGTTGGGTGAAAATGTGAATGCCACGCCGGCCCCGGACAATTTGGTGTTGGGGGCGGGCAGCGCGTTGCTCTCCAACAAGACATTCAAAGTGACGGAATTGACGCCGGACAAGCCCTTTGCGCAAACACCCTTCCGGATGAAGCAGGCTTATGACTTCATCGAAGGCTATGCGGGCAATGCCACCGTGCGCGGCTTGCGCCACTTCACCGGCTTGGAGCATGCGGTGTATGCCTGCATGCGCGGCACCCACGGGTACCCGCTGGGGCTGGCGCACAGTTTTTCAAACGACGCCCTGTTGTTGCGGCCGGCGATCCCGAGTTCGGAAGTGTTCGGCCAGGGCAGCACCATGGGGCCGATGGCCAACTTCAAGATTTCGCTGCGCGAACTGCCCAAGCAAGGGCGGTTCCGCATCACGGTGAAGGCTTCGCGGGTGGCGCAGGAAGGCTTTTTGCTGCCGGCCGGCAAGCGGTTGGCAGTCGATGAAAACACGCTGTCGGCGGAAGTTGAAAACGGCCCGGCGACGCTTCGCATCCCCGCCGACGGGGTGTATCAGGTGGACATGAGGGGCCAGGTCAAAGGCAACGGGGGGCCGTTGACCTTGCTGCTCAACGGCCAGCCCCACATCCTGCAGATCAAGGGCGGCCAATCCGCCACCGCCAACCATCAGATCGACATCAATGATTTGCCGGTTTTCACCTTTGATGCGATGCGGGTGACCGTGCCGGGCAAAGAGCGGGTGATCAACCTGCATGAAGTGCGCCTGATGGCCAACGGCAAAAACATCGCGCCCGCGGCGGAAATCACCAGTTCTTCGGATTACTCCGCCGATGGGCGCTTTGGGTTCGGGAATTTGGTGGATGGCAATTTGAGCAATCTGGCCCACTCCGCCGAAGAGGACAACCCGTGGTTCCAACTGGCGTTCAAAGAGCCGCAAACCGTGGAAGAGATCCATGTTTGGAATCGCAAGGGCTTTGAGGACCGCTTCCGGGGAGCAGAGGCCGTGTTCACCCTCAAGGGCAAGGAGGTGTACCGCCGCGCCATGGTGTCTTCCGACCGGTTCCGCCATGATGCGTTGATGCGGGTGCGGTTGGCCGCAGGCGATTTGCGGGTCGAGGCCAGCCCAAGCAAGCAGGTTGAGCCGGCGGAAATCTTGTTCCACCCCTTGCCTGCCGACAGCGAAGAGGCGTTGGCTTACGACACCTTCGCCGCAAGGGCGCCGCAGCTGGGCGTCCACTTGGGTTTCCGCCGCGATTGCGGCAGCACCCTGCCGTTGGTGGGCGAACCGCAAGCCGTCACCTCCGGCGCGCCGAAGGATCATGTGTTCACCGGGGCCATCAACAATTATCCCAGTCCCTCGGTGGATGCGGGCAACCAGAACTACCTGGCGGGCATCCGCGAAATCGGCGTCCGCAGTGAATACACCGACGGCCGCGACATGCCGCGCTTGCGTGTTCATTCGGTGGAATTCGAGGGGCCGTACCACGCCCAATGGCCGCCGGCTTCCTACCGGCGCATCTTCATTGATTCGCCCGACAAGAAAAATCCCCCGGCCTATGCGCGCGATATCCTGAAAAACTTCATGGCCCGGGCTTACCGCCGCGCGCCGACGGACGAAGAAGTGGCGCTGGTGCACGGCGTGTGGGCGGCCGGCTTCAAGGCCAAGGGCGATTTCCGCGCCAGCCTCAAAGACGCCCTGACGGTGGTGCTCACCTCGCCGCAATTCATGTTCGTCATCGAGAACAGCGCCGGCCCAGAGCCGGAGGATTTGACCCCGCACGAGCTGGCCTCCAAATTGTCCTACTTCCTGTGGGACACCATGCCCGACGCGGAACTCGGCGCCAAAGCCCAAGCCGGCGCGTTGCACGGCAGCCTGGATGCGCAGGTGGACCGCATGCTCGACGATCCGCGCGCACGGCGTTTCTTCGCCACCTTCGCCACCCAATGGTTGACCTTGGACAAATTCGACACGGTCGAAGTGGACCGCAAGAAATTCCCGAAATTGACGCGCGACACCAAGGCGGAATTGCGCAAGGAGCCGGCCGCCTTCCTGCGCCATGTGGTGACGCGGAATCTGCCGGTGCGCAATCTGGTGAAATCGGATTTCATCATGGCCAATGACGTGGTGGCCGCGTATTACGGTCTTGGCGACCGCAGCGAAAGCGGCTTCGCCTTCGTGCCCCTGAAGCACGGCTCGCCCGACCGCGGCGGCCTGCTGACCCAGACCGGCATCTTGTGCGGCTTGTCCAGCGGCAGCGAGTCGCACCCGGTCAAGCGCGGCGCCTGGCTGGCCCGCAAAATCGTGGCCCAGCCGCCCGGCGATCCGCCGCCCAATGTGCCGGAACTCAAGGAGGATCACGGCGAAAAACTGACCCTGCGCCAGCGCCTTGAGCGGCACCGCAACCAGCCCGGCTGCATCAAGTGCCATGAGAAGATCGACCCCTGGGGCATTCCGATGGAGGAATTCAGCCCCGACGGCATGCGCAAAGCCGGCCCGCTCGCCGGTTCCACCCTGCCCGACGGCACCGAGGTCGCCGGTTTTGATGCCCTGCGCGATTACCTGGCCGACCCGTACCTTGACCAGGTGGCCTACGGCTACATGAAGCATCTGGCGATCTACGCCCTTGGCCGTTCACTCTCAATCTTCGAGCAGGAAGAACTGCGCAAGGCTTGCCTGACCCTGCGCAAAGACGGCTACAAAACCCGCGACATGCTGCACTGGCTGGTCAAGAGCGATCTCTTCCTCAAGAAATAGGATTCCCATGCGACCCATCACCCCCCCCGTGTCCCGCCGCGCCATGCTCAAGGGTTTGGCCGGCGTCGCCCTGGCCCTGCCGTATTTGGAAGCGTTCGCCGGCGATGCCGCCAGCGTGGAATTGCCGCGACGTTTCTGCGCCCTGTACACCGCCGACGGCATGTCGCTGCCCAACCCCAAAAACGGCATCAGCGATTGGAGCTGGTTCCCGGCCAATCCGGGTGCCGATTTCAAATTCAACAAATCCACCGAGCCGCTGGAGGCATTCCGTTCCAAACTGAGTTTTGTCGGCGGGCTGTACCACCCCAACGGCCCGAAGTCGGATCCGCACACCTGCTCGGACATGTGGCTCACCGGCGCGCCGTTGTACAACCCGGCACCCGGCACCTACAACACGGTGTCGCTGGACCAGGTGATCGCCGCCCACACCAAAAAACACTGCCGCCAGCCTTCGCTGGTGCTGTCGGTGGACGAGGGGGTGGGTTTCCAGTCGCGCACTGGCACCATTTCGTTCAACCAGGCCGGCAAGCCGATCCCGGCCGAGAACAATCCGCGCCAGATTTTCAACCGGCTGTTCCATGGCAGCCAGGATTCGCTGGCCGATCAGCGTGCCAACCTCAAGCGCCGCATCCGCCTGGTCGATGCCGTGCATGAAAACGCCAAGCTGCTCAACCAAAGCCTGGGGCATGACGACCGCCAGCGCTTGGACCAGTACCTCACCTCGCTGGCCGAGGTGGAAAGCCGCATCGAGGCTTCGGAGCGCTGGATCGACATCCCGCTGAAAAAGCAGGATTACAGCGGCCTGGAATTGGACGCCTCGCCCGAAGACGAGAACCCGCAGGCGTATTACCGGGTGATGTTCGATTTGATTGCGCTGGCCTTTGACGCCGACATCACCCGTTCGGTGGTCTTCATGCTCACCCGCGAGGACGGCATGGGCATCAGCGACACTTTCCCCGTGAAACTGGGGCTGCGCCACGGGCTGCACACCTTGTCGCATGCCGACGACCGCGCCGGGCAGTTGGCCTTCGCCAAGTTCGACCGCTTTTTGTCCGAGCAACTCGCCTATTTCCTGGGGCGGCTGGACTCCTTCCGCGATGCCCGCGGCACGCTGCTGGACAACAGTATCTTGCTGTACGGCAGCGGTGCCAGCACCACCCACAATTCCACCAACCTGCCGACCCTGCTTGCCGGTGGCGCCAACATGGGGCTCAAGCACGGCCAATACCTCAAGTATGCCAAAGGCATGCGCCTGAGCAATGTGTACCTGAGCATTCTGCATGCCATGGGCATCAAGGAAAACGCCTTTTCCGACAGCACCAGGCCGGTCAAAGACGGCTTGTTCGCCTGATCATTGCGCCGGTCCGATCACCACCGTGGTGGCCGGTGTGATCTTGATGCCGCGCACGAAGGCGTCCACCCGTTCGTGGGTCAGGGCGTCCACTTGCGCCGCCTTTTCCTCCATCACCCGCCAGCCCTGCATTGGCGCGGCCGGGCGTTGCCCCCGCACACCCCCCGCTATGATGCGCCAATCATCAAATCCAGCAACCTGGGCCTATCGCTAGCCATGCCTTCTTCTAACTTTACCTACGACCTGCCGTCGGACAAGCCGGACTCGATGCTCCGGGAGGAAGGCATCGAATACGGCTTCATCGGCACGCTCCAAGGCCTCAAATACGAATACCGCAGCGACATCCGTGACCGCGCCGCGCTGGAGAAGAATTTTCGTGAAAAGTTCGAGGCGCTGAACCGCGTCCGCCTCACCGACGGCGAGTTCGCCCGCCTGCTCGACGAAATCGTCACGCCCGATGTCTTCGCTGCCGCCAAGACCCTCCGCCAGATCAACGCCTTCACCCGCGACGACGGCACGCCGCTGAATTACACCCTTGTCAACATCAAGGACTGGTGCAAAAACACCTTCGAGGTCATCAACCAGCTCCGCATCAACACGGACAACAGCCACCACCGTTACGACGTCATCCTCCTCATCAACGGCGTGCCCTGCGTGCAGATCGAGCTCAAGACCCTGGGCATCCATCCGCGCCGGGCCATGGAGCAGATCGTCGAATACAAAAACGACCCCGGAAACGGCTACGCCAAGACCCTGCTCTGCTTCCTCCAACTCTTCATCGTCAGCAACCGCGACAACACCTACTACTTCGCCAACAACAACGCCCGCCACTTCGCTTTCAATCAGGACGAGCGCTTCCTGCCCATTTACCAGTTCGCCGACGAAGCGAACAAAAAGATCACCCACCTCGACGACTTCGCCGCCTCCTTCCTGGTGAAATGCACGCTGGGCCAGACCCTCAGCCGCTACATGGTGCTCATCGCCAGCGAACAAAAGCTCCTCATGATGCGCCCTTATCAGGTGTATGCGGTGAAGCACCTGGTGTCCTGCATCCAGCAGGACAATGGCAACGGCTTCATCTGGCACACCACCGGCAGCGGCAAGACGCTCACATCCTTCAAGGCTTCCACCCTGCTCAAGGACAACGAGGATATCCACAAGTGCCTCTTCGTCGTGGACCGCAAGGACCTCGACCGGCAGACGCGCGAGGAGTTCAACCGGTTCCAGGAGGGCTGCGTCGAGGA
>CAZVNU010000140.1:5262-6290 GCA_964628335.1 uncultured Phycisphaeraceae bacterium | reverse complement strand
ACCAGGAAAATGCCGTTGGGCTTGAGGATGGTTTCCTTGAACACCGCCAGGGTGTCGTCGCGCATGCCCAGTTTGTTGAGGCCCAGCTTGGCGGAATCCGAGCGCAGCAAACGCAGCACCACCGATTCGCCGTGGTAGGCCGGGCAGAACGACACGCGGAAGTCGATCACCGTGCCGTTGAGCTTGGTCTTGATGCGGCCGTCCTGCGGGATGCGGCGCTCCTCCACCCGCACGCCGGAGAGGATTTTCAGGCGGGCGATCACCGAGCCCTGGGTGCGCTTGGGGATGGTGTTGCGCTCGTGGCACACGCCGTCGATGCGGTAGCGCAGCCGCACGCGGTCTTCGAAGGGTTCGATGTGAATGTCGCTGGTGCCCGAGGACAGGGCTTCGGCCAGCACCTGGGTGACCAGTTTGATGACCGGGCCTTGGGTGGGGTCGTCCTTTTCCTCGGAGTCCTCCTCTTTGACCACATTGACGGAGTCGGCTTCCTCCATCATGCGCTTCATTTCCTGCGCCGATTCGTCGTTGAGTTTGTCGATCAGCTTGACGATGCGCGACAGGGTGGCCATCGAGAACTTGACATCCAACTTCATCTTGTCGCGCAGATAATCCTCCAGCGCCAGATCCAGGGCGTTGTTGGTCAGCAGGTGGATGCGGTTGCCTTCCTGCCCCAAGGGCAGCACCTTGAAGCGCTTGATGACATCCATCGGCAGCAGTTTCAGGTTGTCCCGGCTGACCGCATCGGTGTTTTTTTCCAGATCGATGAAGGGCGCGCCCTGCTGGGCGGCAACGGCTTTGGCCACATCATCTTCGGAGCAAAAATTCATCTGCACCAGCATTTCGCCCAAGCGCTGGCCGGTGTTGTTGGCCCCTTTGAGGGCGGTGTGGATCTGCTCGTCGTTGCAGAGTTTCCATAGCCGGAGAATTTCGCCGAGCTTGCGGCGGCGCATGGAATCGGCGGCGGAGCCTGGCGTGCGGAGGGGAGGGGCTGGGGGAAAGCCGCCCGGCCCGGATTTTTTTAGCCAAAC
>CAZVNU010000140.1:0-5252 GCA_964628335.1 uncultured Phycisphaeraceae bacterium | reverse complement strand
AGAAGGCAAGGGGTTTTTACGGGATATTGCCGATTTGGGCCCGCCATTGGTCGCCGTGGAGGCGCCGGCAGGTGAGTCGCCCTTGGAATTGGCGCAAGTCCATCGCCAAAACCATGCCGTTGGCATCCCAGGCCAGCGCCCTGGCGGTGCCGCCGTCCACCCGTTTGACCTCGCCGCGACCACCTGGAACCGGCCCTTCATAGGTCAGGTAGACGCGGCGGTGCGGGGCGGTTTCAGTGAGGGGGAAGGATTCGGCGGCGGCCCAATCCGCAGGGGCGAGCAAGAGTCGTGCCGTCCACAGGCGGCCCGCATCGGGCGCTGGCAAAGGCTGGGGTGGCTCCAGCAGTAGGTCAAAGTGCCCCGGCTCGGCGCTTCCCTGGGGGGGGCTGTGCCACAGCACGGCGCAGGTCAACGGCAAAGAAGGAGGGGGGGCAAGACTCATGGGCGAGGCCATCATATACTCCCGTTTTGCTTCAGGCTCCCTTTTCAGACTTCGCAGCCTTCCGGCTTTTTTTCCGCTTTTAGGTTTTTACCATCATGAAGACAGTCGCCTCGCTGACCGCACTCACCCTTGCTTTCGGCCTGCTCGCCGGTTGCGCCACCAGCGTGCCGCAGCTGCGCTATCAAGCCGACGGCTTTCGCCAGAGTGGCGATTGGGAAGGCGCGTTGAAGAAATACGATGAAGTGCTGGCCAAAGCCCCCGAAGATTTCGAGGCCCGCCGCGGCCGCGGCCAATGCCTGCTGCATTTGGGGCGGCCCCAGCCGGCCGAGACGGAGTTGCGCTTGGCCCTGACCTTGATTGGCCATGAAACTCCAGCCTCCGCCGGTTTGTGCGACGACATCGCCAATGCCAAAATCGCCCAAGGCGACCGTGCCGGCCTGACCGCCTTTTTGGCTGAAGAAGTCAAACGCCACGGCAGCAGCCGTGACTTTGTGCGCCAGGGCCGCGGCTTGGCCGCCATCGGCGATGTGGACGGGGCCATCGCCTCGTTTCGCAAGGCCGAGATCCGCGGCTGGGACGAAGGCGCCGGTGAGCGTTATGTCGTTTATCTTGCCATCGCTGATTTCTACGGCGCCATGCGCGATCAGCCCAACGCCCTGCGCTATGTGCAACACGCGGCCCATGTGAACCACAACAAGCCGGAGATCGCCGGCCGCCTGACCCGCCTTGGCCGCGTGCCCGGCCCCAGCGAATGGGTGGCCCCGCCGACCAAAGAAGAACTGCTCAAGACCGAAAATTCCGTGGTGGAAACCAAATAAGGGCCACCGCTTCGCCAACGAAAAAACCGCCGAAAGGCGGTTTTTTCGTGGAGAAATAAAAAAGGGTTGACGGTCCAAGGATTTGCGACTCTCCAAAGCGGCGGTCGAGTTTCCGCAGGCAATTGCCTGCGGCCTCATTGAAGCTTCACCGTCAGAACAACACTGATCTCGCTGAAAAAAACCACAGCCTTGAAGCGCTTGATCTGCGCAACCGCAAAGCCGCCCCTCACCGCCCACCCCCAACTTCACTTTTCCGCCTCAACCGCCACCATGCGCGCAACCGTTCGAATTGCAGGTTCTGCAGGTGGATGTCGCCCCAATAGGCGATGCGCGGCGCGGCGTTTTCGCCGGCGTTTGGCAGGAAGTGCGCCACCACGTCGCCAAAGCGCCAGTCGGCCAGCAACTGGCGCGGCACAAAGGGCACGCGCATGCCGTCGCCAAGCAGGGCGTCCAGGGCTTCGGTGCGGTTTTGGCGCAGCAAGGCCAACAGCACCGTGGAATGGGGGATGCGCTTGTCGAACAGAAAGGCGCCGATGGGGGCGGGCCGGTCGCCGCGCAGGGCCAAGCCGATTTGGCTGGCGAACAGCACGCCTTTTTCCGGCGCGCTTTTGGCATCGCGCCAGCGGTTGGCGTTGTCGTTGAGGGCATCCAAGGTGGACAGTCCGAGTTTGGCCAGTTCGGCGTCGGACTGGGCATAGAGTTTGACTTCGGTCCATTCCGGATGCTCGATCAGGAATTTGGACGAGCCGCCCTGGATGCGCTTGGGATACACCCTGCCAAGGCCGCACAGCATGGCGCCGCTCATCTTGGCTTCATCGGCATGGGTGGCCAAGAGATCGCGGGCCAATTCGGTCAGCCGGGTTTTGTCCAGGCGCTCCACCGCCACCAGGCAGGCTTCATCGCGCCAGATGGATTCCTGGCTGGTGAGCAAAGGGCGCAGGTGGGCGATGAGCAGGTCGGGGTCGGTTTCGGCCTTGGCCAAGGCGAGGTAGGCCAGGCCCATGTCTTCTGCGGGCGCGGCGTGGGAGGTGCTGGCGGGGGGCAGGCCTTCCAGCGCGGCCAAGCGGCGGCGGCGGGCGGCTTCGTCTTTGGCGTCAAAGGATTCGGGTGCGCGCCGGGCGGCATGGGCGGCGGCATTGGCCAAGGGGGCGGGAATGCCGGGCAGGGTCGAAAAGGCGCGGGCTTGCCCGGGCGGGCCGGCCAGCAATGCGCGCCATTGGCAGAGTTCACGCACGGTGTCGGCAGGGTTGGCCGGGGCGGCAAGCAGGCGGGCCAACGCTTGTTTGGCCATGGGGTGGTCGCTGGCGGACAGGGCCAGGGTGGCCGAGATCGCCAGTGAGTCGCCGGCCTCTTGCAGCGCGATCAGGCGGGCCAACAATTTTTCATCGGCGGGGGCGGCGCGCACCAAAACGATGAAAGCGGCTTCGGCCACGGCCGAAGGCATCGCTTCCAAATTGTCCGGAATGGCGATTGCTTCATTCATTGGGGCGGGCAGCAGGCCGCGCACGATCCAGGCTTCGCGCGCCACCGTTGGGTCGGCGTCTTGCGCGGCCGATGCGATGGCCTTGGCCAGGGCGGGCACGATGGTTTTTTCGGCGGGCCACACCCATTCGGTGGCGGTGTGCAAGGCGGCCAGGCGCACGCTTGGCACCGGGTCTTGGGTCAGCGCGACCAGGGTGGCCTCCAACACCGGGAACTGGCTGGCGTCTTTGCGGGCGCGCATCAGGCTGATGGCCAGCAGCCGGGTGTCGTGGCCGGGCACGGCGGCCAGGGCGCACAGCCAGCGGTTGTAGAGCGCATCGGAGGGGGGCGCCTGTGCGGTCAGGCCCCATTTGCCGTTTTGATTGAGCAGTGCCACCATCTCAAGCATGGGGGTGTTTTCCGCGCTTTCCAAGCCATTGAGATAGGCGGCTTGGCTGGCGGCCACGGCGGGGTGGGCGCGATCGATGCGTTCAAACAATTGGATGATGCGCAGGGCCTGCGCGCCCTGCCGGTTTGCCACTTGCGTGGTTGTCAAATGGGCGGCCTGCTTGGCCAAGGCCAGATCAAAAGCTTGGGTATCGGCAAACTTCGAATGTTTGTGCGCATCCAAGGTGGCGTTTTCAAGCAGCAGCAACAGGCGCAATTGGTCGTCGAATTTTTGCAGGCGCGCCAGCACGCCGGCGGCGGCATCGGCCACTTGGGGGTTCATCACCGGGCGGGCGGCGCTGCACGCTTTGGCGCATGACAGGGCCGCCACCCGCAGGGCTTCGGCGGCCTGGTCGGGCGGCAGGGTTTTGACTTCATCGGCAAGGGCCCGCACCAAGGCGGGCTGGTCGCCGGCATGCGCGTACAAATAGCCCAGTGCGGTCTGGCGTTGGGCCGGGTCGCCGGCCAGCGCATGCACACGGGCGTTGGCTTGCCAGCGGTCGTAGCCGTGCCAAGCCAAGGGCGCGGCCAGCGCACACAGGGTGGCGGCCAGCAAGGCATGGGTGAGGAAGCGGCGGTGGCGGGGGGATAAAGGCATGGGGTGGGCGCCAAGGATGCGCCAAGGGGACGCGCGGCCGGACCGAATCTTAAACCGGGCGGGTTTCGGCAACCGGGCGGGTTTCGGCGCGGCTTCGGCGCGGTTTCGGCGCGGTTTCGGCCGCCGTTTGCGTCAGTTTTTCCAGCTGGCTGCGCACTTTGGCCGCCAAGTCTTCCAGCGGCACCTGGCTGTGGCTGGGTTCGCCCTTCAATTGGGCGTAGCGTTGCAGCAGGCGGTTGGACAGATAGCCGTGGAAAGGAATCTTGCCGCCCGGTTCAAAGGCGTCCAAGGCTTCGTCCAGCACCGGGATGGACAGGTCGAGCAGGCGCAGCAGCACGCGCTCGCGCAAAGGGCCGGTGAATTGGGCGCCAAGATGGCGGTTGGCCAGCGAATGCACCCGTGGCAGGCAGGCGCGGGCAAAGGCGGAGCGGCAGGCTTGCGCTTCGCGCAGGGCGGCTTCGATGTGTTCCACATCGCGCACGCGCGGACTGTGGCTTTGCACTTTTTCCAATTCGCGGCCCAGCCGGTAGTGCAGGTAATTCAAGCGCAGCAGCAAGCGGCTGGAGGCGTCTTCAGTCAGCGGAAAACTGGTGAAAAAGGGCCGCAGTTGTTCCGGCAAATCGGCCGGTCCGTCCGGCATTTTTTCAGGGATGAAGTCAGCCAGGGGGGCCGACAGGAAAACCTGCGCGGCATCTTCGCGGTCCAGCGTGGGCAGCGGGTGCCAGGGTTTGGCCAAAGCCGCCGCCGCCGCCGCCCGTTTTTCGGCCACCACCCGGTAGATGGTGGCGCGCGTGCGCTTGAAGCGGCGGGTCAGTTCGCGGGTGCGGGTGCGCGCCAACCAGGCGCGGTAGATTTCGCTGCGCTGGGTGTCGTTCAAAAGCGCGGTGTAATCGTGGAAGATGCGGTTTTCCGGCTTTTCCGCCAGGTCGTGCTTGAGCAGGATCAGCCGCAGCGTTTCGGTGGCGCGGCCGGTGCGGCGGGCCAGGTGGCGGGCCACGGTGAAGGGTTCGGCGCCGGTGGCCTCGGCCAGGCGCTGGGCCCGCTTGAACAGGCTGCGCAATTCCACCGAAGAGAGTTGCGAGAAGGTGGTGGCATACGCCACTTTTTCGGCATGGCAGGCTTCGTAGGTGGCCACGGCAACGGCCGGAAACAGCACTTGGAAGTAGGTGCCTTCCTGGAGAAAACCCCAGCGCCAGCGCAGGCCGTCCTCGCGCCAGCGGGCGATGGTGCGGGTGGCGACATTTTTGACTTTGGCCAGTTCCTGGGTGTCCGTGCAGCCGTCTTTGGGGTCCATCACCTGGCGCAGGTTTTTGCTCAGTTGGCTGATGATCTCGCGCAGGTCATGGGTGATGCCGCGGGCGAACAGCGTTTCGTCGGTGGCGTACATGGCTTTGAGCCCGGTGATGCGGAACAGCACATAGGCCAGGGGGTAGGTGCCGTCGGGGTCGGGCAGCATTTCGTCGTGCAGTTTTTCGGCGCGGGCCAG
>CAZVNU010000139.1:0-6299 GCA_964628335.1 uncultured Phycisphaeraceae bacterium | reverse complement strand
GCGCTCGCCCCCTATCAGGCGCAAGTGCGAACCCTGGCCGATGCCGCCGGCCTATTGCCCTCGGTGCTGGAAACCAAAAAGGCCGAAAAACAAGCCGCCGAAGCGGCCCAAGGCTTGGAAACCCTGGTCGAAACCATCTCCAACCTCAAGATCGACGATGCCGCCAAACGCACCGATCTGACTGAAAAAGCATCGGCCGTGTTCGCCGGCTTGAACGCCGCCCGCAGCCGCCTCAAAGCCCGCCGCGAACATTTGGCCGAGCAGGAAGGGCAGGCCGAATTCAATTCGCGCTTGCGCCTGCTCGAACAAACCATTTCTTCGCGTTTGGAATTGTGCGACTCCCCGGAAGCCTGCGAAACCCACGCCGCCAAAGTGATGGTCGAAGTCGAAGCCTTGGAAGGCCGCTTCGCCGAATTCGACGCCTTCGCTCCCTTGCTTGCCGACAAGCGCACCGAAGTGGCCACCGCCTTTGAAGCCCGCCGCGTCTACCTGATGGAAAAGCGCACCAAGCGCGCCGAAGCGCTGATGCAAGCCGCCGACCGCTTGTTCAAAGGCTTGCAGGGCCGTTTGGGCGCATTGCAAGACCCCAAAGAAGTGCATGCTTTTTTGGCCGCCGACCCGATGGCGGAAAAAGCCCGCAGTCTGGCCACCGAATTGGAAAGCCTGGGCGACCGGGTGCGCGCCGATGCCTTGCACACCCGTTTCAAAACCCTGCGCGAAGAATCGCTGCGCCAACTGACCGACAAGCGCGAGTTGCAGGATGGCGACGGCCTGCTGCGTTTGGGCCGCCATCTGTTTTCCATCCATCCGCAAAAACCGGAACTCACCACCGCAGTGCGCGATGGCAAGGTTTGCCTGCACATCACCGGCACCCGTTATTTCGAGCCCGTCACCGGCCAGGCGGCGCAGGAATTGGAAGCCTGCCGCAGCGTGTTCGACCGCGACAGCGCCGCCGAATCACCGGCCGTTTACCGCGCCGAATACCTGGCTTATCTGGCCTTCATCGAACCTGGCGTCGCCGACGAAAGCGACGCCGACCTGCTGCGCCGCATCATGAACGCCCGCCTGTCGGACGGCTACATCAAGGGCGTGCACGATGCGGATGGCGCGCAAATCCTGGCCACCCTGCGCGCATTGGACGCCTCCCTTGGCGCCCTGCGCTTCACCCCGCAAGCCCGCGCCTTGGCCCGTTTGTTCTGGCTCACCGACGATGCCGACGACAAAGCCGTTTTGCGCGCCCGCATCCAGGGGGCCGGCACCGCCAAGGGCCTGTTTGCCAAACTTTCCGGCGCCAAAGAAGGCCTGCAGATGCTCATCCATCGCCTGCGCCAAAGCATCGCCGACAGCCACGGCGCCTTTGCGCCCGAATTGGCCGAAGAAGCCGCCGCCTGCCTGTTCGCGGCGCTGTCGGTCGGCGGCCAGGCACCCGACGCCGTCAGCAGTGAAGGCGCAAGTTTGTACCAAGCCTTCCACGGCAAACTGACCGAAGAGCGCGCCGAAACCGCCTGCCGCCAGGCATTCGACGCTTTGGCCGACGCCCATGGGCCGCGCTACCGTTTGGCGTTGGATTGGGCCGCCGGCTTTTTGGCCGCCCGCCCGGCCAGCGAGCAAGACCTGTTGCCCGAACTGGCGCTGTTGCTGTGGGAAGGCGCCCGCCCGGCCACCGCCCGCATCATTTCCGCCCCCGCCCACCGCAGCCTGACCGGGCTCAAAGGCGCCCACCCGCGCATCGGCGATGGCGGCAGCTATGCGCTGGCCTTCCATGATTTCCAGCAACGCCTCGGGCACCACCACCGCGTGGAGGCGCCGGCCTTCGCCCGCTTCAACCACAGCCGCCATGCGCTGGTGGCCGGCGCGCGCCGCCAACTGCGGGTCGATGAGTTGGTGCCCCAAACCCTGTCCTCGTTTGTGCGCAACCAACTGGTCAACGATGTGTTCCTGCCCTTGATCGGCGACAACTTCGCCAAGCAGTTGGGCGCCGCCGGCGCGCAGGGTCGCACCGACCGCATGGGCTTGCTGCTGCTGATCTCACCACCGGGCTACGGCAAAACCACTTTGGTGGAATATCTCTGCGCCCGTTTGGGTCTGGCCTATGTCAAGATCAACGGCCCGGCCCTGGGCCACGGCCTGACCTCGCTCGACCCCGCCGCCGCGCCGGATGCCGCCAGCCGGCAGGAAGTCGAACGCCTCAACAGCGCCTTTGAGATGGGCGACAACGTGCTGCTGATGTTGGACGACATCCAGCACTTGAACCCCGAGTTTTTGCAGAAATTCATTTCGCTCTGCGACGGCACCCGCAAGATCGAGGGCGTGTGGAAGGGCGAGCCCAAAACCTACGACCTGCGCGGGCGCAAGTTCGCCATCGTGATGGCCGGCAACCCCTACACCGAGTCGGGCGAAAAATTCCGCATCCCCGACATGCTCGCCAACCGCGCCGACACCTACAACCTGGGCGACATGGCCAGCGCCCACCCCACCGCCTTTTGCCGCTCGTACATCGAGAACGCCATCACCAGCAACCCGGCCCTGGCCGCGCTGGCCGGCCGGCCGCAAAAGGATGTGCAGACCCTGATCGAAACCGCCGAGAAATTGGCCGCCGGCGGCTCGCGCGAGGGCTTGGCCTTGGAATCCGCCCTGAGCGCCAGCGAAATCGACGAAGTGCTGGCCGTCCTGGAGCGCCTGGTCAAAGTGCGCGACGTGGTGCTTTTGATGAACCAGAACTACATCAAGAGCGCGGGGCAGGACAACGCCCACCGCACCGAGCCACCCTTCCTGCTGCAAGGTTCGTACCGCAACATGAACCGCATCGCGGGACGGACCTCCGGCGTGATGAACCCGGCCGAGTTGCAGAAACTCATCGTGGGCTCCTACGAGCAGGAAGCGCAAACGCTCACCGGCGGGGCCGAATCCAACCTGCTCAAATTCAAGGAACTGCTCGGCTTGCTCAGCGAAGCGGAAGCCGTCCGCTGGGAAGAACTCAAAGCCAGTTTCCGCCGCGCCAACACCGCCAAAACGATGGGCGGCGACGCCGGCACGGCGGCGGTGGCGCAACTTTCCGCACTCAGCGAAGGCATCACCGGCCTTGGCGAATCCTTGCACGCCTCCCTGGCGCAGTTGCGCCCCGCCGAAATCAGGCCAGACCCCAAGCCGGATGCCATCGCCGCCGCTTTGGCCAAATTCGAAGCGCCGCTGGCCGCCATCGAGCAGGCTCTGCGCGAGCGGCCGGCCGCCGCCCATCAGGCGCAAGTGGCGTCTGGCGCGCAAGCCCCGCAACCGGTGCAGGAAATCCGCGTGCTCAACAAAATCCCCGACACCTTCCTGTTCATCTTGAAGGAGCAGTTCAAGTTGATGCAAGCGTGGATGGAACCGATCACGCGAACCAACGCCGATCAAGATGGGCGCCTGGACCAGGTGGCCGAGCGTTTGGACACACTGACCGAGCGCTACAACGCGGTGATTGCCAAACTGGAACAGAGCGGCAACACCGAAACCTAAACCGCCGCCCGCCTAGGCGCCGCCGAGTCCTTCACAAACGCCGCCGGCGCGCCGCAAGCACCACCACGCGGCCCATGACGCACAAGCGCACGACACCGGTGGATGTCGTGCGCTTGTGCGTCATGGGCGGCAGGCGGATTTCTCAGAAATTCCACATCAAACTGGCGCCGATGCTGTTCTGATGGCTGCCATTGGAGGAGCCCAACGCCCGGTAGCTGCGGACATTCACCGAGGCGGTCATCCCGCCGGGCATCTTCACCGCCGCCGCCGCCGTCACTTCGAGCGCGTCCTTGGCGAGCGCGCCAAGATAGGTGCTGAACGGAGTGTTCGACGCCCCTGCGAAGTGGGTGACCACCACATTCGGATTGTCGCCCCCGAGACGGTGGTGCCAGGCGGCGCCCACGCTGGGAGTCAGCGTGAACCCGCCGCAGAGGTCGAAGCTTTGCGCGAAGTCCGCGCCCAGGGTCGATTCGAACGAACGGGTCCGATGGGCCTGGTAGTCGAGGGCCAAACCGGGCGCACCCGGAAGGGATTCCCGCTCCGACTTGATTCTGCTGTCCACATACGACAATCCGGCATAAGGCGTCAGAAGGGCGCCGCGCCAAGGTTGCGCCTTGTAGCCGAACTCGCCGGAAACATGGGTTTCCATGCCGCCGCCGCTGCTGGTGGCCGTCAAGTTGCCCGCCGTGATGCCGTGCCGCTTGCTGTCGGTGTCCAAGACGCCGAAACCGGCGTCCCCGGACACATAGAAGGGCGATCCTTCCTCCAACGCCATCGAGACGAACAGGTCGACGCCGTAGGTCGTGGCATCCACCTTGCCAAGGCCGCCGGCGGTGGTCATGTCGATTTGATCGTAGGTGAAGGCCACGCCGATGTTCGTCCCCGGCCCGAATTCATCGTGGAGGCCCACGGTGAACCGGTTGCCGTCGGCCGAGGCGGCCGCGACGCCGGCAGCCTGCGCGTCGCGGCTTTCCCGAAGCCGGTTGGCGCGCACGAAGAACCGTGGACCGGTCAAGCCTTCCTCCCGCATCCCTCCCGACTGCACATCGTCCAAGGCCGTGGCGCGCAGGGCCTCCGCAGCCGCGCCGGCGACGGGCTCGGCCTCGGAAGGACGCTCGGAACGCGACAGGCGCAACATGTTCCGCCCCCGGTCATGGGCATGGCGCATCACGGTGGGCTCCATTGCAGCGCGGGCATGCCCAGCCAAGCGGTCGAACGCACCGCGCAACTCCCCGTCGTCCAGCCCCATCAAGCGGTCGTATTCCGCCGCGACATCTGGATCCAGGGTGGCGCCCGAAATCGCCTGGTTCAAACCGCCGGCCAAGGCCTGTTGCTGGAGCGTGTGTCCGGAACTGTCCAGATACGCCCTCAGGAAGCCGAGCAGGACATCCTCGCCTTCCGTGCGGGTGATCCAGCGCCACCCTCTGTCCAAGGCCGCGCTGAGAGCGGGATCCACGGCGAAGGAACCGTCCACGCCAAAGGAGGAGCGCGCCACGGTTTTCAATTCGCCGGGCGTGAAACCGTCCTTGGAGGAGGCTGCGACCTTCGCGCCGGGAGCAACGGCGATGTCTTTCGCATTGAACAGGGAATGCCCGTCGGCCAACAGCAGGGTGCCGGTGTTGAAGAAAACCGCCGCGTTGGAAGTGCCCACCGCACCAGAGACGCCCAAGGTGCCGCCCACCCTCAGGGTGCCGTCGCCGCCCAAGGTGTTGGCGGGGCCCAAGTCGAGGCGTCCGTCGCGGTTCACCAGAAGCGTCCCGTCGTTGACGGCGGAGACGAACGACAGCAGGTGGGCGTTGGGCGCCCCCGATCCCCTGCCGATGGCCAGGATGCCGTCGGCGCCCACCGTCACCTCTCCGGTCAACGCGGCGGAGGTGGCGAACACGAGCGCGCCGCCATGGACGGCGGTGGTGCCGGTGTAATCCACCGCGCCGCTGAAGACCTGGGTCCCGGCGCCGGTCTTGGCCAGCGACAGCGTGCCCGCGCCTTCGGCCAAATCGCCGGTGAATTCGGCGGACAGGTCGTTGCCGCCGGTGGTCAAGGTGGCCGCTCCGGAACCGTTGGTCACCCTGCCGTCGCCGGCCAGGGAGCCGATGCTTTGGCTGAACGCCTTCATGTCCAGCGTGGCGCCGGAAGCGACCCTTGCCTCGGAGTCGACGCCGAAGGCGTCGTCCACCCCGGCCGCCAAGGTGCCGCCGGAAACGAGGGTGGCGCCGGTGTAGGTGTTGGCGGACATCAGGGTCGTGGTGCCGGTACCGGCCTGGACCAGGGAACCCGTGCCACTGATGATGCCTGCGACTTCCAAGGCCGTGTCGTCGCGGTCGAAGACCAGGGTGCCTTCGTTGTCCACGCCGCCCGAACCCAGCGTGCCGCTGGACCCACCGGCGCCCACCCGCAAGGTGGCGCCGGAAACCAGTGAAGTGCCGCCGGAATGGGTGTTGTCACCGGCGAACACCACGGCGCCGGCGACCACCGCCGACACTGCGCCACCACCGGCGTTGTCCCGGATGACGGCGTTGACGGCAAGGAGGGACGCCTCGTTGGCGTTGGCCAGGTGGAGGGTGGAGTCGCCGGAAGAACCGGCGGTCAGGAAGCCTTGGTTGGCCGTTTCGCCGATGGTCAGCGACCGGGCCGAGGCGCCGATCAGGATGCTGGCGTTCGCATTCGCGCCACCGCCCATGACCAGGGTGTCGTTGGCGGAGTGGACATCCATCCTGATGACCGAGGCGGACGCGTCAGCCACCATCAACAGCGAGTTGAGGGTGGTGGTGGCGGCGGCCAGGGTGTTGGGCGCACCGACCAAG
>CAZVNU010000138.1:0-6338 GCA_964628335.1 uncultured Phycisphaeraceae bacterium | reverse complement strand
CGACCGATCCATCGGCCCTCTGCCGAAAGCAGGATCATTTCAACGCAGAGGCGCAGGGGCGCAGAGACGCAAAGCAAGTGATTGATGATTCGTGCCCGCCCCCTGCCCCTCTTCACCTTGGTGATTTGGGTGGTGTGCGCCAGCGTTGGCGGTTTGGGATTGGTTCTGCATTACCCCTGGCCGCAGGCACACCCGGTTGAACCGCCGCCGGTGCTGGCTGACATGCCGATGATTGAATTGCCCAAGGAAGAGCCCAAGCCAGAACTGCCCGAAGAACTCCCGCCGCCCTCTGCCGAGCCCGTCACCGACAGCCCCCCGCCGGAGCCGGCCCCCGCGCCGTCCAACCTGCCCGCCGCACCGCCACCTTTGGCCCCGCCCGATGCACCCGCCTTCACCCCGGTCGCGGCACCGTCGGCGGCCATCGCCTTCGCCGTGCCGGTGGCCGGCCCGACCCGGGTGGTGGTCGTCGCCAAAGCCGCACCCACCCGCCTGACCGGCTCGCCCCATGGTTCGCCCGGCGCCACCGGCACCACGGTGGCGGCCAAACCCTCGGCCCTCCCCGCCGGCCCGCAGGCGCAAACTTTGGTCATGGGCCAGGGGGAAGGCAACCAGCAAGCCCCCGACTACCCGCGCGAAGCCCTGCGCCGCCGGCAAGAAGGCACCGTGGTGGTGCGGTTCGAGGTGGGCGAACAGGGCGAAGTCCTCGCCGCCGAAGTGGCCAAGCCCTGCGATTTCCCCCTGCTCAACCAAGCCGCCTTGCGCACCGTCAAACGCAGTTGGCACTTCCCCGCCGGTCCCAAACGCCTGTACCAAGTCTCCATCAAATTCGTCCTGCAATGAACATGAACACCCTACCCCTTGCCAATACCGTCCTGGACACCTTCCTCAAGGGCGGCCCCATCATGTGGCCGATCCTGATCGCCTTCCTGGCCGCCCTGGTGGTGATCCTGGAGCGCGCCCTGTGGTGGGCCGCCTTGCGCCAACGCACCGGCAAGGCGAAGCTGGAAAAAACCTTCGACGCCATCAGTGACGGCGATTTCGCCGCCGCCGTGGACCTCTCGCGAAACAGCGACGACCCGCACTTGACCACCGTCAATGCCGGCCTGACCCATGCCCACAGTTCGCTCCTGGGCGCCATGCAGATTTGCGCCTCGGATGAACTGGAACAGGCCGAAAAACGCCAGTGGATTCTGGGCACCCTGATCACCATGGCCCCCCTGCTTGGCCTGCTTGGCACCATCACCGGCATCATGCAATCCTTCAGCTTCGTGGGCGACGAGCAACTGGCCGCCCAGAAAGTCAGCGGCGGCATCGGCGAAGCCCTGATCGCCACCGCCGCCGGCCTTGGCATCGCCATGCTGTGTCTGGTGCCCTACAACTACTTCAACCGCAAACTGACGCACTTCCGCGCGCAACTGGAACGCACCATCAACCACACCGAACTGCTGGTGGAATCCGCCAAGCACCACGGCCACGACCTTGAAGCCTTCTCCAAAGCCAACGCCCTCAAGGAACCCCGACCGTAAGGAAGGGGACGCTTGACCGCCCGAACATGCAACCACCGTCCCCTCCCTCACGGTCGGGGTTCCTTCCAGCCCCAATATTCCCATGCCCGTCAAACTCGGCTCCAAACTGCCCGCCGAAAGCGCCGAAGCGCGGATTGAAATCGTCCCGCTGATCGACATCATGTTCTTTCTCTTGGCCGCCTTCATGCTGGTCAGCCTGAGCATGGTCAATTTGAAAAGCGTCAAGGTCAACCTGCCCACCGCCGTGGCCGCCACCAGCGACACCGCCAAGGATTTCTCCGTCATCAGCGTGGATGCCAACGGCGGCCTGTGGCTGGACCAAAAGCCGGTGGGCAACCACGAACTGTTGGCCCAACTGACCGCTTCCGCCAAAGCCAACCCCAACTTGCGCCTGATGATCGCCGGCGACCAGGATGCCCGCCACGGCGTGGTGATCCAAGCCCTGGATCTGGCGCGCCGGGCCGGGATCGACAAGGTGTCGTTCGAGATCAAAAAGTAGCGGTGGCATCTTGCCGCAGTCATCACCATTCCAAATCCATGTCGCTTTGCGACAACGGCGGCAAGATGCCGCCGCTACCCCAGACTCCATGACCAGAATCCTTTCCATCCTCAACCTGCTTGGCGTCCTCATCCTCGCCGGCCTGTGCGCCGTCCAATGGCAGGCCAACCGCCAAGCCAGCCTGCTTGCCAGCGACCTTGAAACCACCCGCCAAACCCAATCGGCCAAAATCACCGAGCAAACCCAAGCCATTGACGGCCAAAAGGCCGACCTCGACCAATTGCGCCTGCGGTTGGCTGAAACCACCACCGAGCGCGACACCGCGCAAGCCCAGCTCAAAACCACCACGATCCAGCGCGACGCGCTGGCCGGGGCCGACCAAAAGAACAAGGCGCTCTTGGCGGCCCAGACCGACCAGTTCCAAAAAGAACTCGACCAATGGCAGGCCGCCGTCAAAGCCCGCGACGAAGCCCTGGCCAAAGCCCACGCCACGGTCAAGCAATTGGCCGACGACCGCAACGCCACGGTGGAGAAATTCAATGCCTTGGCCAAGCAATGCAACCAACTGGGACTTGACCGCAACGCCGCCGTCGAAAAATTCAACGGCTTGGTCGCCAAATACAACGCGTTGGCCAAGCAAGTGGAAGAAGCCAACGCCAAGGCGGCCAAAAACGCGGAGGCGAACGCCAAAGAGGCCAAGCCTGCCGAGTAGACTTCCGGCATGTCCAAAACCGCCCCCACCGTTTTTTTGCTGCTTGCAACCGCCGTCTTCGTCGGCGGCGTGGGTGCCTTGGTCATCGCGCGCCGCCAAGCGCCGCCCGCACCGCCGGTGGCCGTCGCGCATGACCCGGCGGAAACCGCGCGCGAACTCTCGGAGCGCATGCAGGAGGCGATGACCGGCAAGGGCGACCTCGCCCAACTGCTGCCCGATGCGGTGAAACTGGTGGAAAAAAATCCGCGATGCTTCGAGGCCCAACTGCTGCTGGGCCAGTTGTACATGGCGCAAAAACGCTACGACCTGGCCTATGGACCCACCCATGCCGCCCTGGACCTGCGCCCGCTTGGCCAGGAACTCACCAAACTGCTGGGGACTTTGGCGGCCAACACCGACCAACCCGCGCAAGCCGAAAAACTTTACCTCCATGCCCTGGAAAAAACCACCGACAAGCGCGGGCGCGGCCTGCTGCACGCCATGCTGGGCGCCATCGCCCATGCGCAGGGCGATGTGGCCCGGGCTGATGCGCAATACGCCAAAGCGATTGCGGACGACGCCTTCTTGATCAGCGCCCATGCGGCGCGCGCCGACATGGCGCTGGCGCAAAACAAGTGGGACCAGGCGCTGGAATTCGTGGAAACCGGCGAACGCTGGGGCGACCCCCAAGCCGATCAAAGCCCCTTCGTCATCCTCAAGGCCCGCATCCTGTTGGCCAGAAACCAGACTGATGACGCCTACCGCCTGCTGCTCACCGGCCTGTCTGCCGAGCAACGCCTGAATCTTGGCGCCGCCGCCGTCTTGGCGCAAATCTGGGAGCGGCAGGGCAAACCAGCCAAGGCCGCCACCTATTACGAGGAAGTGGCCACCGCGCTGGACACCGCCCCCGACCCGCACACCAAGCCCACGGCGGACGACTTGGCGGCCAGGCAGGCCCAGGCGCAGGAAGCCCGCCAACTCGCGGCCAAGTGGCGGGAAAAAGCGGAAAAATAAAGTAGCGGCGGCATCCTGCCGCCGTCAATCCCGCATGGGCAGGGCCAGGGCTGGCGGGTGATGGAGCGCGGGTGTCCTCACCCGCAAATGCCGCCCGGAGCTCAACGCCCCGGACGGCAAAGAGGTTGCCGACAGGCGTCCAGCGGGCGGCATCGAGCCGCCCGCCGGATTTGCGGGTGGGGACACCCGCGCTCCAACAAGCCCGTGCGCTGTTGACCCGCCAGCCCTGCCGCATGGGAAACACAACGCGCGCCATTGATATGGCGCGCGTTGTTCATGAATGATTCAAGCGACGGCGGCAGGATGCCGCCGCTACTTTAGAAACGCCAGCACCTGGCGGAACAGTTCCAAACAATCCGGGTAAGTGATGCGCGCCAGCGCCCGCTCCTCCGGCAGCCAGGCGAAATCACGCACCTCGGCCGCCTGCACTTTCACCGCCTGGTCAATCAACACATCGCCGAGGTAATAGGTGACGGTCTTGTCCAGCCACATGCCCTTTTTCTGCGTGCAATAACTTTCTTCAAAGGCCGGCGAGGATCGCAAGGCCACGCGGGTCAAGCCGGTTTCCTCGGCCAACTCGCGCTTGGCCGCCTGCAGAGGCGTCTCCCCCGCCTCGGCATGGCCTTTGGGAAAAGCCCAATGCCCGCCGGACTTGTGCTGGATCAGCAGAAACTCACGCCGGCCATTGCGCAAGCGGACCGGCACCACGCCGTAGGAATGGTCGGTGGGCATCGGCATTTATTTTTCCTTCGGCACCAGCAGCAAGGACGCGGAATTCACGCAATGGCGCACATTGGTCTTGGACAAGCCTTCGTTGTGAAACACATGGCCCAAGTGGGCGTCGCAGCGGCTGCACAGGATTTCGGTGCGTCGGCCGTCGGCATCGGTGCGGTAGGTGATGGCGCCTTTGGCCACTTCGTCATCGAAGGCCGGCCAGCCGCAACCGCTGTGGAATTTGTTCTGCGCACCATAAAGCGACTGGCCGCAGCAAATGCAGTGGTAGGTGCCGTCGGTCTCGGTGTTTTCATACGCGCCGGTGCCCGCGTACTCGGTGGCCCCGTGGCGGGTGACTTCGTATTGCAGCGGCGTCAGGCGTTTTTGCCATTGGGCATCGGACAGGCGCACTTTGCCTGCGGCGTCTTGCTTCAAATCGGCGAAACGGGCAAGCGGCGAGGTGGGCATGGGCAAAGCGGTGGAAGGAATGGGTGCAGGTGCAGGCGCAGGCGCAAGAGCGGCCGGCGTCTGCTGGGCGGCGGGCGCGCAGGCGGTCAGGAGGAATGCGATGGCAAGGAGCGGGCGGAGCATGGTGTGATTGTAATTCAGGTGGAAGCGAGATTCTCCCACGGGGTGCCACGGACCAGGGCTGGCGGGTCACGCGCGTCATCCCGCTGAAAAAAGTAGACGCGGCGGCTCGCCGCGTGGGATGAGAGGTCTTTGAAGCGATGCGCGCCGGGCCGTCGCGTCTACTTTTTGGCGCCAACCCTGGCGCGGAGGAGGCGTTTCATGGTGTGGAGTGCGGCGGCACGACGCCGCTTTGAAGAGGCGCGGCATGACGCGCCGAAGGTCGTGGCGGGGTGCCACGGACAGCGCAGTCGTCCGTGCGGGACGGGTGAAAGTTGTTCCAACGCACACGGACGACTGCGCTGTCCGTGGCACCCCTTTACCCTCCATCCGGCGCTCCTATCATTCCCCCCGCCGGCCGCTCTTCTTTTCCGACAACTTCTTTTTGTCGCCCAACCGGCGCATTTTGGAGCCGTATTTCACTTTGGTCTTTTTGCGCACCTTGGGTCGCACCAAGGCCATTTGCAACAAGGTCACCAGCCGCGCCTGTGCCGCTTCGCGGTTGGCCAACTGCGAGCGCTCCGCCTCGGCGCGCAGCAGCAACGACTCGCCTTCTTCAGGGCTGCCCACCCAAGCCGGTCCGGCCAATTGGCGCAGGCGATCCAAGGCTTCGGGCGGCATCAAGGGCGCCAAGTCCGCCACCTGCACCCGCAACAGCGCCGCCGAGCTGCGCTTGTTGACATTCTGCCCGCCCGGACCGCTGGCGCGGGTGAAGGAAAACTGCAGCGCATCGCGCGGCAAGGCGAAAGCCGGGGTGATTTCAAGAAAGGGCGAATCCATGGCGGGCATCGTAAAGCAAAAGAAAAACGCGGCCATGGCCGCGTTTTTCTTTTGCTTTGCGAAGTCCGGTTCAGTTGCCGGCCTTCTTGAAGTCCACCAGCTCGATGCTGAACAGCATGGCGGCGCCGGGGCGCGGGCCACCCTGGCCGTAGGCCAGGTCGGCGGGCAGGGCGATTTCCATCTTGCCGCCCTTGCCGATCAACTGCACGGCTTCGGTCCAGCCCTTGATCACCTGGTTGAGGGGGAATTCAGCCGGGTTGGGGCCGTGCTTCTTGGAAGCATCGAACACTTCGCCGTCGGTGAACTTGCCTTCGTAGTGCACCTTGACGATGTCGGCGGCGGCCGGGTGGGCGGCTTCACCGGCGGCCACGATCTTGTACTGCAAGCCGGAGGCGGTGGTCTTCCAGCCTTCTTTTTTGGCGTTGTCGGCCAGGTAAGCGGCGTCGGCCTCGTCGGCCTTGGCGGCCTTGGCGGCCTTGGCGGCGGC
>CAZVNU010000137.1:5420-6363 GCA_964628335.1 uncultured Phycisphaeraceae bacterium | reverse complement strand
CGCCCGCCGGATTTGCGGGTGGGGACACCCGCGCTCCAACAAGCCCGTGCGCTGTGGACCCGCCAGCCCTGCATAGGGGGTGTGATCGCTGTGTTGATTTCACCCTTGCACTATGATGTGCGCCCTTCATTCACTGTAAAAAACACCCCGGTTTCCCATGTCTGACGCCCCGACCCACGACGATGAACAAAGCCCTTTGCAGGGCTATTTTGACTGGCAGGTCACCACTTTGATGCTGGCTTACGACTTGTCCAACCCCATTGACCGGGGCGATGCCCAGGGGGTGATGCAGCGGCGGGGCCATGTGGAGCGGGAGGTCAGCGACCTGACTTTGGCGCTGATCCCGGACTTGTACAAAAATGATTCCTCCTTGGAGTGGCCGCCGGCTTTGATGATGGAAATTACCCGCACCACCCTGGCCAAGGCGGCGGAAATCGCTGGCATTGTTTCCACGCCTACGGCATAATGTCACCCATGCCCAGCCTTCAAGAAATAAGTCAAGAGGACTCCAGCGGAATTCCTGCCGAGCCTTCTGACGAACCTCCGCAACCATGGGGCATTCGCTTGGCGCGGGTGTCCGATTTGATGCAACTCAACGCATTGGAGAAACGGTCCTTTGCTTCGGACCGTTTTTCGCCGCGCACTTTGCGGGCGTTGGCCACCGGGGCAAGCAGTGAAATGTGGGTGGCCGTTTCGGCAAAAAAAATCATCGGCTATGTGGCCACGCTCTATCGCGGCAACAGTGCGTTGGCGCGCGTCTACGGCTTGTGCGTGGCGCCGGGCGCGCGCGGCCGCGGCGTGGCGCGGGCCTTGCTGGCCAAGGCTGAGCGCGGCGCCCGCCTGCGCGGTTGCCGCGCCATGCGGCTTGAAGTGCGCTCCGACAACCACGGGGCGCTGGCGCTGTATGGCGCCGCCCATTACACCCCGATGCGGGATTTGCCGG
>CAZVNU010000137.1:0-5410 GCA_964628335.1 uncultured Phycisphaeraceae bacterium | reverse complement strand
GCTGCGACGGCATTCGGCTGCAGAAAAACCTTTCTTCCCTCGCACGCCAAGGACGCAAACCGTGATCGAGCAAATTGTGGTGGTGGATTCCCGCGCCGACCTTCCGGATGCGGAATTGATCAAGCCCTTGCATGGCTTGGCCGAAGCAACGCCCGGCACGCCCTTGCCGGTGGTGACGGCGCGCGAATACCTGGCCGGCGCCGGCAAATGGAAGCGCGGCACCCGGGTGGTCAACCTGTGCCGCGACCTGTCTTATTTGGGCACCGGTTACCATGTCTCGCTGCTGGCCGAGGCGCGTGCGCACCGCGCGGTGCCCACCGTCAAAACCTTGACCGGGCTGCCCGATGTGGCCAAGGGCATTTCGGTTCCCCAGCCCGATGACGCCCGATTGCCAGAGGCGGCCCAGGCCGGCGAAGACGGCGTTTTGGTGGTGTTTGGGCGCACACCCGAGCCGGCATTGGCATCCTTGGCGGCGGCGGCTTACGAGCGTTGCGCGCTGCCGATTTGCCGCATGTGGGTGGAAGAAACCAAAGAGCGTTGGACGGTGGATCGCCTGCGCCCCGAGAGTCCGCACAAATTGAATCCGGAAGAGAAGCATTTTCTGGCCTGGACTTTGCACGCCACCATCCGCCTGCCTTGGCGCAGTCGCGCCGGCGCGCCGGTGGCCCGTTACGACATCGCGATTTTGTGGGATCCCAAGGAGAAAACCACGCCTTCCGACGCCGCCGATATTCGCGTGTTCCGCCGGGTGGGCAAGGCGATGGGGGTGGGGGTCAAATTGATTGGTCGCGGCGATTACAGCCGCTTGGGTGCCTTTGACGCTTTGCTCATCCGCGAGACCACCCGCATCAACCACCATACTTACCGTTTCGCCCGCAAGGCCGAGCAAGAAGGCTTGGCGGTGCTCGATGATCCCAAATCCATTTTGCGCTGTTCCAACAAGGTGTATCTGGCCGAGTTGCTGGCCGCCAACAAAATTCCCACGCCGCCGACCCGCATTTTGCAGCGTGGCGACACCCAGGCGTTGGAGGATGCCGCCAAGGCGTTGGGTTTCCCCCTGGTGCTCAAAATTCCCGATGGTTCGTTTTCGCTGGGGGTTTACAAAGCCAATTCGATGGAAGAACTGCGCACCATGACCGCCGACCTGTTCAAGCGCACTGGTTTGCTTTTGGCCCAGGGTTGGTGCTACACCCCCTTTGATTGGCGCATCGGCATTTTGGATCGCAAGGCGATTTTCGCCTGCCAATACTTCATGTCGCCCAACCATTGGCAGATCATCAACAACAAGGAAAGCAACCACGAAAAACGCTACGGCCATTGGACCACCATGCGGATTGAGGACGCGCCCAAAGAAGTGGTGGAGACGGCGCTCAAAGCAGCCAATCTGATCGGCGATGGCTTGTACGGTGTGGATTTGAAAGAGACGGGCAAAGAAGATGCCCGCGCGGTGGTGGTGATTGAAGTCAATGACAATCCCAACATCCAGGAAGGGGTGGAGGACATCGTGCTGGGCGACGAACTCTTCCGCATGATTTTGGCCTCGTTGATCGCCCGCGTGGAGCGCTTGCGCGGCCACAGCAGCGGGGCCCGTGCCAGTTCGCGCAGTGGCGACATGGCGCCCAGTGTGGCTCGGCCGGCGGCGGGCGGTGCGGCGGGTGGGCTCCCAGGAAATCCCCCGGGATACCGGACGGTGAACGGTGGACAAAAAGACTGAAAAAGTTGCGTTTAACTGTAATGAATGGCATCTCAGGGGTATCCGTGTGATGCGTGGCCTTTCGCCATCCCTTTTTGAATAAATCATGCTTAACGCCAATTCCCGTCTGCTTTCGTTCTGCACCCTCTCCTTGTTGGCCACCGGCATGATTGCCTGTGCGCCGGAAAATAAAACGGCCGTCACACCCGCCGTCCAACTTGCCGTGCCCAAAGTGGCCACCGCCAAGCGTGTGCTGGTGGTGGGCAAAGACGCCGCCGTGTTTGAGGCGGTGCAAGCGTGGGGCAAGCGAGCCCAAGTCGAGGTTGAAATGGCCGGTGATGACGCCTTTACTCTGGCCAATTTGGCGCGTTTTCGTGCCGTCGTGTTTTGGGGGGCTTCGGCGCAGTCGCTCAACGCGGCGCAGCGCACCGCTTTCGAAGGCTACATCCAGTCGGGCGGCGGCTTCGTGGGGGTGCATGCCACGGGGGGGAATTGGCATTGGTTCCGGCGCATGAATGGTGAATTGGTATCCACGGCGAAGCGGCATGAACAGAAAAAACTCGAAGCTTCAGCCAAAGCGGAAGCCGCCAAATTGGCCAAGGGAGAAGGGAACGGAATCCACCAAGAAGAGATCGTTTCCAAAGCGCCTGTTCAGCGCTCCTTTGATGGCGGGCGGGCTTGGGTTCGGCCTGAATCGATTGATCTGAAGGATTTGGACGCCTTGGAACAAGTGGTGTCCGGCATCACCTATGCGGGGCGTTTGGAGGACCCGTTTCATGGCCTTGATCTGGAAAAACGCCGTCCTACCGATGATTTCTTTCAGGTGGATGAGTTGGTCGCGGATCTGGAAGATCCCATGGAAATCGCGCCATTGCCCGACGGCCAAGTGTTGATCCTTGAGCGCCTTGGCGCAATCAAGGTGTATGTGCCGGGCAAGGGCGTCCGGAAGTTGGCCATGTTGGATGTGGCTGCGCAGGGGAAGCCTGGTTACAAGAGCGATTGGTTTGAAGGCGGCGGCTTGGGGATTGCGGTGGACCCTGATTACGGCGTCAAGAATGATTTTGTCTACATCTTCTATTCCCTTCCGGATGCGCCCGGTCCGGATGCGCCTGGCAAGCACACCAATCGTTTGTCTCGTTTCCGTTTGGTGGATGGCGATTTGCTGGCGTATGAGAAGGTGCTGTTGGATGTTCCCGATGATCGGCACGGCCGGGTGTGCCATGTGGGCGGTTCGCTGTGTTTTGGCAAAGACCGCCTGTTGTTCGTGGCCTGCGGCGACAATGCCAACCCTTTTGAATCCGGAGGACGCACGCCCATTGACGAGCGTCCTGGCCGCTGGAAATTCGATGCCCAGCGCACTTCCGGCAACATGAACGATTTGCGTGGCGGCATCTCGCGCATCCGCATCAACGAGACCGGCGACGGCTACACCATCCCGGCCGGCAATCTGTTTCCTCCGGGAACGGACAAGACGCGTCCTGAATTGTTCGTCAAAGGCTGCCGCAATGTGTGGCGCATCGGCTATGACTCCAAAACCGGCGGCATTTCCTGGGGCGATGTGGGCCCGGATGCGGGCGGCCCGGATGCCAACCGCGGCCCCACCGGTTATGACTGCATCGGCTTTGCGCCCACGGCGGGCTATTACGGCTGGCCCTATGCGCGCGGCCCCCGCGATTTCTACGTGGATTATGACTTTGCCTCCGGCAAGAGCGGCGCGTCCTTTGCCGACGGCATCACCAATGATTCGCCCAACAACACCGGTCCGCAAAAATTGCCGGAAGTCAGGCCGGCCCTGATGTGGTACACCCATGGCGGGGTGCCGCAATTTCCGGAAATCGGCGGCGGTGGACGAACCGCCTGCGTCAGCGTGATCTACAACCAAGAGGGGCGCGCTCGATCGTTGCCGGCTTGGTATGACCGGGTCATTTTTTTCCATGAATGGACTCGTGAACGGTTGGATTTGGTGAAATTGGACGACGACAACCAGGTCGAGGAAGTCTTCCCTTTTTTGCGCAACCGCAGATTTTTGCATCCGTCCGACATGGCGCAGGACGCCATGGGCAATCTTTACATTCTTGAATATGGCACCAAATGGACCGGCAATAAAAACGGACGACTGCTCAAGGTGGCATTCAAGGGTTGGAAGTATCCGCCGGTGATCACGCTGGATCCCGATGAGCGTTTCGGCGGGCTGAAAACACCCTTCGTATTCGAAGCGAAAGTGGCTACCGCCGAGGACAAACCCGCCACCGCAGTGTGGGATTTTGGTGATGGCGAAAAGGCCGAAGGTTTGAAGGTGTCCCATGTGTATGCCAAAAGTGGCCGCTATACCGCCACCCTCACCGTGACCGATGCCGACGGCATTCAAGCCAGCAGTTCGGTGCCGGTCTCCGCAGGCAACACCTATCCCGAAGTGAAAGTGGGTTTCAAGGGGGCGCCCAAGGCCATTCCTTGGGGGGAACCCTTGGGCGTTGAAGTCGACGCCACCGATGCCGAGGATGGCGATTTGTCGGCCGATGTCAAAATCACCGCGTCGTTTGGCGTGCCCTTCAACAAACCCTTGCCGGACCCCCGTTTGATCGGCTTGGATCCCGCCTTGCGCGGCACCCAATTGATGGCGGACAACGCCTGCGTGGCCTGCCACAGTGCCTTGTCCGAAAATGTGGGACCGTCCTACATCGAAGTGGCCAAGCGCTACAAGAACGACCCCAAGCGGATTGAAACCCTGACGCATTCCATCACCCAAGGTATTTCAGGTAAATGGGGGGCGCATTCCCCCATGCCTTCGTTCGCCGATCTCCCCAAGGGGGATGTCGCCGATCTGGTGGCGGCCATTCATTCTCTGGCCAATCCCACTTCGATTCCCCTGCCGGTCAAAGATGGCATGATCCAACTGCCCAAGGAGCGTCCGGCCGGCATTCCCGACAGCGCCGTGCTGACCGTGCATGCGACTGTCATGGACAAGGGGGTCAAGGGATTGATTCCACTATCGGCCACCGGTAGCGCAACTTTGAAGTGAGGATGGCCTTCTGGGCAAGCGTCCGCCCATCGCCACGGCCCAGTCCGTCGGCACATGCCGCCTCTGGCGCGTGCCCATCACCACGGCCGACAAAGTGCGCATCCGCGTGACGAAGTGCCCGGTGTGCCCCGCCTTGTCCGACTTCGGCCTGTTCCTTGAACCCGAGTTTGAACCATGGATCCCGCCCATCGGCGCCAAGCCGAAGGCCGTCGGAAAGGCAAAGTGAACGCTTCGTTCTCAAGACGCAGCCGGGCGAGACACTCCCCGCTTGCGCCATACGGATGAATTCCGGGAGACCGCCGTTGCTTGCGTCGTTCCTGCCTGAATGAAGGACTGTAATGCCCCGCATCAGCCCCTCGTCCTTTCGCGCATGCCCGGTCCTTCTTCCCGATTCCTGCGGCAGCGCAAGTTTCCGCATTCATGCCATGCCTTGCATTCCTTCTCCCTCATGAAAATCCCCCGTCTCCTCCTTCCCGCGCTCCTTGTCGCCGCGTGCCTCGCGCCCTTCGCCGGTGCGGCGCCGGACGCCGAACCCGGAGTCGTCGCCGCGTCCAAGTCGGCGATTCCGCTCACCTCCGGCCGCTGGACGGCGTTTTCCGAAAAACCCGCGATCGCCTGGGAGGACGCCTTCGTCACCGGCAATGGTCGCCACGGCATGATGGCCTGCGGCGAGCCGGGAGCCGAGCGGCTGATCTGCG
>CAZVNU010000136.1:0-6377 GCA_964628335.1 uncultured Phycisphaeraceae bacterium | reverse complement strand
GCGCGGCATGACGCGCCGAAGGTCGTGGCGGGGTTCCTTGACCCGCCAGCCCTGTCCCTTGGCCAGGGCTGGATTGCCCAAACAACCACCCGGTTTACAATCCCGCTTTCCCCTTGCCGCCGCTTTTGGAGCGGGTCATCACCAGGTTGCCCTTATGCCCATTCACTTTGCCGACCGTTTGCTCGCCGCCTGCCAGGCCAAGGGTGCTCCCGTATGTGTCGGATTGGACCCGGTTTACGAAAAATTGCCAGCCAGTCTGCGGGCTTTGGAGCCGGTGGCGGCGATTGAGGCGTTTTCGATGGGCATTTTGGAGGCCAGCGCCGCCCATGTGCCCTGCGTCAAGCCGCAGGCCGCCTGCTATGAGCGTTACGGGGCGGCAGGTTTTGCCGTCTATCACCGCGTGACCCAAGCGGCTAAGGACATGGGGCTGGTGGTGGTGGGCGACGCCAAGCGCGGCGACATCGGCACCAGCAGTGCCCATTACGCCGCCGGCTTGCTGGCCGGGGCTGGCGGTTGCGATGCCCTGACGGTCAACGGCTATTTGGGCACCGATGGCATCGCGCCCTTTCTTGCAGTGGCACAGGCCGAAGGCAAGGGTCTGTTCGCCCTGGTGCGCACCAGCAATCCGGGCGGCGATGCCATCCAGGGTTTGCGTCTGGCCGATGGCCGCAGCATTGCCGAAGCGGTGGGTGATGCGGTGGCGGCATTGGGCCAACAGAGCGTGGGCGCCTGCGGTTACTCGTTGCTTGGCGCGGTGGTGGGCGCCACCAAGCGTGAAGATGCCGCCGCCTTGCGCGCGCGCCTGCCGCAGCAGATCTTTTTGGTGCCCGGCTTTGGCGCCCAAGGCGGCTCTGCCGACGATGTGCGGGCCTGTTTCAAGGCCGACAAGACCGGCGCCATCATCACCGCCAGCCGTTCGGTGATTTACGCCTTTGAAGGCAAGGCCGGCGACTGGAAAACCCATGTCGAAGCGGGCGCCAAGGATTTGAAGGCGCAGATCCAGGCGATTTTGGCCTGAGCCACTGTCCGTATCATTTGGCGCATGCCTACCCACGACCCCATCCAAGGTTCCGCCGCCGTACCCTCGGTGCTGTTCGTGTGTCTTGGCAACATCTGCCGCTCACCGGCCGCCGAAGGCGTGTTTTTGCATTTGCTTGAAAAGCGCGGCCTGCTTGGCGAAGTGCGGGTGGATTCGGCCGGCACCTATGGCGGTCATGCCGGCGCCGCGGCGGACCCGCGCATGGTTCAAGCCGCCGGCAAACGCGGCATCGCGCTGGTCCACCACGCCCGGCAGGTGACGCGCGAGGATCTGGATGTTTTCGATCTGGTGGTGGCCATGGACCATGCCAATTGGCACAACCTGCGCCATCTGCACCATGAGCCCAAAGCCCATCTGCATTTGCTCGGTGAATTTTTACCCAGCCACCCTCCCGCGCCGGCCAAAGAAGGGCATCCGCCGGCCGCACCCGAAGTGCCGGACCCCTATTACGGCGGGGAAGCCGGTTTTGAGCGGGTGCTGGACATGCTTGAGCAGGCCAGTCCCTTGTTGCTCAAGCGGCTGTTGCATGGGTAAAAGTCGCCCGGTTAGCATGTCCTCCATGCTCACCGACACCCATTGCCACCTGACTTGCGACGGCCTGCATGAACGGGCGGGCGCGGTGATTGCCGAAGCCTTGGCCGCCGGGGTGGGGCGCATGGTGACGGTGGGCACGGATGTGGCGGATTCACGCCTGGGCCAGGCTCTGGCGGCGGCGCACCCAGAGGTGTATTTCTCCGCCGGGTTGCATCCGCTGCATGCCACCGGAAATGAAAACAAGGTGGAATTGCTGGCCGATTTGCGCGCCTTGGCCACGGATCCCAAATGCGTGGCGCTGGGTGAAATGGGGCTGGACAAGCACCACGGCGAGCCGCCCTTGGCCGTGCAACAGGCCTCCTTTGAATGGCAATTGGAATTGGCGCTGGAAACCGGCAAGCCGGTCATCCTCCACAACCGGAAAGCGACGGCGGAAACCTTGGCCATCCTGCGCCAAAGCGGCTTGCCCGGCGACCGCTTCGTGTTCCATTGCTTTACCGGCGCCGTGGCCGAAGTCGAGGCGATTCTAGCCTTCGGCGCGCTGGTGGGATTCACCGGGGCGGTGACTTTCAAGAACGGCCAAGGCATTGCCGAGGCCTTCGACCGGGTGCCGATGGAGCGCGTGTTGGTGGAAACCGACGCGCCCTATCTGACCCCTGAGCCCCACCGGGGCGTGCGCCCCAACGCGCCGCGTTTCGTGGCCTGCGTGGCGGATTTTCTGGCGCTGCGCCGGGGCTTGTCGATGGCGGCCTTTGCGGCGCAAACCTCGGCCAATGCGGCCAAGTTTTATCGCATGGCGTAGGAAATTCGGGCAACGGGGCGGTGCAAGGGGCGCTGAGGGGGTGCGGGCATGCCGCCAAAATGGCACATAAGTATTTGATTTAAAAGGCGTGAACAAAATTCACGCAAAAAAAGTTTGCACCGGAGGCACTGTTCACCCTATCCTCAATGGGCGAATCAGAATCATCTTGTGGATCATCCGCGCGTCCTATCTCCGCCCTTTCGGGCCCTTTTTGCATCAGGAGCATCTCATGAATTCTTCCTTTGTTTCCCAATGGATGTTGCGCGTGGCCGATGATCTGGGCGCTGAAGTTTCCATCGCCTTGGATGAAACGCCCAAGTGTTTCGGCCGCGGCGAGGAGCAGGTGGACATCCGCCTGCTGTCCTCGCAGGTCTCGCGCCGCCATGCCGAAATCTGGGTCGATTCCGCCGGCCAGCTGCTGCTGCGCGACCTGGGCTCCACCAACGGCACCGCCGTCAACGATGCGCGGGTGGATGGCACCCATGTGGTGCGGCATGGCGATGCAATCCGCATTGCGCGCTGGGTCTTCACCGCCCACAATCCAGAGGCCGCCGCCGCGCAGGTGGATGAGGTGATGGCCGATGCGGAAACCGGCCTGATTTCTTCCATGGATTCCATCGTGGCTTTGGATGCGCTGCTGGACAGCCAAGGCAACCTGCGCGACGAGTCCGAGCTGGCAGTGCCGCAAAAAACATCCGCCCAAACCCGGCCCCAGATTTCCGCCGCGCCCGTGCCGGAGGCCAAGCCAGTGGAGCCGTCGTTTGACCCATCCGGGCAAACCCTTGCCCAAGAGGCCATTGCACCCATCGCCCCGGCGCCAGCGCCGGTCGCGGCGACCAAGCCGGCGATCAAAGCCGAGCTCAAGCCCGCCCCGGTTGCAGCCCAAGCCGCGGTTCAGGCCCCCGCCAAAGCACCCGCCAAGCCGCAGGAAGAAACTCTGCGCCTGGCCCTTGATGATGCCACCGCGATTGCCACCGCTTCCGGTCTGGCCACCGGCTTGGTGGACGATTTCGTCGATTCGCATGCCGGTCGCAGCCTGTTCAGCGGCTCACAGGCCGGTCTTGATGCCTTGGAAGATTCGCGTTCCGGCACCATCCATCATTCCGGCGCGCGCGCCAGCGATCTGCATTTGGTCGGCGAAGGGCGCGCCCCCGGCGTGTCGGCCGCCGACCTGTGCGCGGTGCAGGCTTTTGCCGACCGTCAGTTGGTGGTGCCCAACCCGGTCAAGCGCCGCCGCTTGCTGTGCGAATTTGTGGTCGGCCCCACTTTCAACCGCAACATCACCGCCATCGTGGCGGTGCAGGAAGGCAAGATCGAGAGCGTGTGCGGCCCGGCCGCCTCCTTGCCCAAGGGTGAATTGCACATTGAAAAAGCCCTGGTGCGCAAAGCCGCCGAGGAAAAACGCGCGGTGGTCGCCTGGGATGCCCACTTCGCCGACGGTTCTTCGGCGGTGGCCGTGTGCTGCCCGCTGTCCAACGGCGAGTTCCTGTATGCCATGACCTCGTTTGAAACCGCCACGCCGGCCTGGATGGCATTGTTGGCGCAAACCGCCTTCATGGACCGCCTGATCCGCAAATCGTGGCAGGCCATCGAAAAAATCCGCAAGCCCGCCGCCTTGTCGGCTGCGGCCTAGACAAGCATCGGCCCAAGACACGCGGGGCTTTTTCCCGCGTGTCTTGGAACGGGCCGGACGCCCGCCCGTACCGCTTGAGGTTCGCGTTTCATGGTTCACCAGTGTCATTTGTTTTTTTCTTTCATCCGCCGCGGCCCCTTTATTTCATTTTCCATGCCCACGCCCGCTCCACGCGAATTTCAATGGTTTTTGCGCACCAAAGGCGAGACCTCGTTGCCGCGCGAAATCATCCTGGGCGCGACGCCCGTGTGTTTCGGCCGCAGCCAAGTGGATGTGGACATCGTCCTGCGCGCGCCGGATGTGTCGCGCCGCCATGCCCAGGTGCAGGTGGACGCCGATGGCACGGTGCTGCTGCGCGATCTGAAATCCTCCAACGGCACACGGGTCAACGGCCTGCAGGTGAGCGGCGCCACCACCCTGCGCCACGGCGACGAGATCGCCATCAGCCGCTGGCGTTTCCAGGTGCAGCGGGTCGAAGTGGTCGCCAAGGTCTACAAGAATCGCCTGCCCGGCATGCCGGTGTTCGAGGGGGCGCCGGAGGAACGGGGCACCGACTCCACCCAATTGGTGTCGGGGTGAGGGGCCGCGCGTCGTTACCAGGTTGCCGGGTTACCGGGGCGACGCTTCCGGCGTGAATTTCCAGATGCGGGCCAGTTCCTCCACCGAGGCGGGAATCAGCGCGGTGCCGTCGGGCAGCTGGATGCGCAGCAGCTTGCCATGGCCGTCGAAGGAAAACACCTGCTCCGGCTGGTCCAGAGCCGGGCGGAAAAACACCTGGCGGCTGCCATCACCGGCCGGTACCACCCGCAGCAGGCAAAAGCCCGGCCGCTTGGATTCCGGCGAATAAAAAGCAAAAGAGTAAGACTGCGCGCGGTCGGCCGGCAGCAGCCAGGGCATCAGCCAGGCGTGGGCCTGCGACAGATAGGGTTGGGCCAGGGGGATGCCCCATTTGGCTTTGTAAAGGTCGCCGTGAATGGGAATGGGCTTGCCGTCCTTGTCCACATCGGCGCTGACGGTGCGCCCGCGCGGGTTGTTGCGGCCCGGGGGCTGCACTTCCGGGCGCCGCTGGATGCCGCTTAGCCCGGATTCAATTTTGTTCCATTGGGAATCAAGGGTCTGGCGCCATTGCGGATTGGCGCTGAAAAAATTGGCCATGTTGGCCGGCGTGGAGCCGGCCCATTCCACGCACAGGCTGGCGATGGCGGCGGGGGTCTTGTCCTTGGGCGGCAGCAGAAAACCGATTTCGGCGCTGCTTTGCGCGGCGGCTTTGGCTTCGCGCCAAGTGGTGGTGCGCTGCCATGTTTCGTAGGGCGAGGCGTCGGATTTGAAAAAAGTCTGCTGCACATCCACCGCCGAACCGTCTTTGGGGTCGTCCGATTGGGTGTGGGTTTGCACCGCGACCAAGAGGCCGGGCTGCCCCAGGCCGTCCACGCTGTCGGGCTTGGGCGGGTGGGTGCGGTACCAGGCCTCATCCTGCTGGCGCAGTGCCAGGCGCATCCAGCCCATGTCTTTGTCGTTTTGCACGATGCGCAGCAGGTGGGCGGGGGGCACCGCCTTGGTGATGCGCTCTGGGATGAGCAGCGACAGCGCCTGTTGACCGCGTTCGAGCTGCGCTTCGCGCAGGGCCAGCAAGGTGCTTTCCGGCGTGGTGCGGGCGCTTTTGAGCATGGCTTCCAGCGTGCGCTGGGCCTCGACCAAATGCGGCAATTCACCCTGGGTGCCGGCCGGGATGCGGGCGACCAGGCGCAGCACCAGATGGTTGTAGGGGGTGACTTGCAGCACGCCGATGCCGACCAAAAAACTGTCGGCCGGCGCTTCGTTGCGCTTGGCTTTGGGTTGCAGCAGGCAATAGGAAACCGTGCAAGGATGCTTCTCCACCTCGAAATCCCGGGTGAAATCAGGCAGCGGGGTGGCCAGCGCCAAACCGCCGGCCAGATTGCCTTGCATGCTGGCGGCGGAGTCTTTCAGAAACAGGGGCTGCGGCGGCCGGTTGTCGGCGCGCGGCGGCGGCAGCAGAAAATTCAGGGTGATGTCGTATTCGGCCCCGCGCCCAGGGTTGAGCCAGCGGGCCGAAGTCGCGCTGCGGCGCATGTTTTTGGGCTCGATCAGCGAGACGCCGTAGCAGCCGTCGGCCCAGCGCGAGCCGGTCAGATACGCCGCCGGATCAAAAGTGGCTTGCGAAAGCGTGGCAGGCGCTGCCTTGGCCGGGGCCGCACCTTCCTGGGCCGGCGCCGGGGCGGCGATCAAAACCAGCAACGCAAGCAGGGGGGGGGGGCTGTGCATGCGCGGATTCTAGGCGGTCCCCCCCAGGGCCATCCGCATCGCCTGGGCTTTGTCCATGGTTTCCTGCCACTCCGCCGCCGGCGACG
>CAZVNU010000135.1:1913-6409 GCA_964628335.1 uncultured Phycisphaeraceae bacterium | reverse complement strand
GCGCTGTGCGTTCCGTGCATCTGATAGAGTTTCCAGACATCAATTTACAAAAACGTGGCACGAAGAGCCGCGGAGTGGCTGAAGGTTGAGGTGAAGGAACAGCATGCGTTGAACAAGTCATTCCCGATGATCAAGTGCAATATCAATCAGAGTACGAAGGAAAAAATTTATCACCTTCCCTTTGATCAACAGTACGATCGCACCAAGATTACGGCGGAGTGTGGCGAGTTCTATGCCACAACCGTTGCGGAGGCTGAAAAGAAGGGTTTTCGCCGGGCGTTTCGCTTTGCAGGAGTTTTTTCTTGACACAACTTAAGGATATTCAATGAACTCAAAAACAACCCAAAAACCCGTTGTGTGCAGCGATCCCGGCACCCTTCCTTGTTCAGGTCAAACGGCAGCAACAATCTGTGCATGGGCACAACATCTTGAAGTTGGATCCCCAGTTGCCTTGCGGCAATCACTCGGTCATGTCTATTTTGAGTACAAACTTGGGGAGGTTGAAGCATTCACAGATCAAGGTCGTCGTGTTATGGTCAAGGGCTTCGGAACTTTTTGGCGCACACCCAATGCGGCGGGCAAGAACTGTTCTCAACCCAAAGGTCAGTTGTCGATGATTTCTCCAACTGAAGCAGTTGTTCTGGCCGCAAAAGATGGCGTTCGTCATCGAATCTCCACCTTCGTCCCCATTTTGACCGGCGTGGTCGGCGCGATTTTTTTGATCAATTGACGCGTTCCATCGGGGGAGACTTCATAAATCGCCCCGGCATCGCTGACCAAGACGCTTTGCCCGGAAGCCAGGGTTTGCCAATAGGCAACCCGGACTGCGGCGACGGAGAGTTCCGGGATCTGGCTTTCCAGGTGGTCAATGACATTTTCTTGGAGGATGGTCATGGCGCTGATTATAGGTCGGATGGTCTGGCTACTCCATCTTACCCCTTCGCCTCTTCCACCAACTTCCGCACCAACTCGAACGCCGCCATCGGCGAGAGGTTGTTCACATCCACCAAGCGTAATTTTTCCACCACCGGATGCGGTTCGCTTGCCGCCGCCATGAACAACGGCATCACCGGCGCCACTTCCACTTTCTTGCGCTTCGTCGCCGCCGCAGGTGCAACTTGCGCCTCGCCCTCGTGCTTGACCGTCAATTGCGCCAGCAATTCGTTGGCCCGCGCCACCACGGCGGGCGGCAGGCCGGCGATTTTGGCGACATGGATGCCGTAGGAACGGTCGGTCGCGCCTTCGATGATGCGGTGCAGGAACACGATCTCGTCCTTCCACTCGCGCACCGACACACTCAGGTTGGTGACATTGGGCCGCTCGTCGCTTAGGCGGGTGATCTCGTGGTAGTGGGTGGCGAACAGGCAGCGGCTGCCCACGCCGGCGATGTGCTCGGCGATGGCCCAGGCCAGGGACAGTCCGTCCAGGGTCGAGGTGCCGCGGCCGATTTCATCCAGCACCACCAGTGAGCGCTCGGTGGCGTGGTGGCAGATGTGGGCGGTTTCGCTCATTTCCACCATGAAGGTGGAGCGGCCGGCGTGCAATTCGTCGCTGGAACCCACGCGGGTGAAGATGCGGTCGGTCAGGCCGATGGTGGCGCTGGCGGCCGGCACAAAGCAGCCGGTGTGGGCCAGCAAGGTGATCAGCGCGGCTTGGCGGATGTAGGTGCTCTTGCCGGCCATGTTGGGGCCGGTGATCAGGGCGAGAGTGGCGGCGTTTTTGGCAAGGAGCCCTGACCGTGAGGGAGGGGACGCTTGAGCGTCAATCTGGCGGGAATCCGTCCCCTCCCTTACGGTCGGGGTTCCTTCTCCAAGCTTCACATCATTGGGCACGAACTTGTCGCCCAGCAATTCGTCCAGCACCGGATGGCGGCCGTCTTTGACATCCAGCATCGGCGTGTCGCTAAGCATCGGCTTGGCGAAGTTGCGCTTGGCCGACAATTGGGCAAAGGCCACCAAACAATCCAATTCGGCGGCGGTGTGGGCCAGGCAGTTCAAGGCATCGGCGACCAGGCGGGTGGCGTCGCACAATTGGGTGAACAGCACCGCTTCGCGGGCTTTGGCCCGGCTTTCGGCCGACAGGGCTTTGCCTTCGAAGGTTTTCAATTCTTCGGTGATGAAGCGTTCGGCATTGACCAGGGTTTGCTTGCGGGTCCAGCTGGCGGGGGCTTGGTCTTTTTGCCCGGCCGAGAGTTCGATGTAATAGCCGAACACATTGTTGAAACCGACTTTGATCTTCGGCAGGCCGGTTTCTTCGGCCAGGCGGGCTTGGTATTGCGCCAACCAAGAGTGGCTGTCGCGTTGCAGCAGGCGGCATTCGTCCAGGTCGGCGTCAAAGCCGTCGGCGATCAAACCGCCGTCGCGCATGTGCAATGGCGGGGAGTCCACACAGGCACGCGCGATGTGGGCGGCGTGGGCCGCCAATGCGGGCAGGTGCACGGCCATGGCCGCGGTGGCGGGCGCAAGTTGCGCGTGGTTGCTCAGGGTGTCATTGAGCGCGTGCGCCTGCGCCGCGCTTTTGCCAAGCGCCACCAGATCGCGCGGGGAAATGCGGCCCACCGCCAAGCGGCCCAAGATGCGTTCGATGTCCTGGATGCCGTCCAATTGCTTGCGCAGGGTTTGGCGCAGCAGCTCATCGTTGACCAATGATTCCACCACATTCAAGCGGGCTTCAATCGGGCCGCGCTTGGCCAAGGGGTAGCACAGCCAGCGGCGCAGCAAACGCTTGCCCATGGCGGTGGCGGGGGCGGACGAGCCGTTGAACACGCCAAGCAGGGAGCCGGCGACTTGGTTGCCGCGCAGGGTTTCCACCACTTCCAGCGAGCGCAGCGAGGCTTGGTCCAGCACCAGGAATTCGCCGCGCAAAAAGGGCGCCGGCACTTGCACATGGGCCAGGCGGCCATCGGCGCCGGTCTTTTGGGTTTCGAGCAAATAGGCGATGATCGCCCCGGCTGGCGGAATGACTTCCGGCGCCAGGCCAAGGCCGCCCAAATCCGTCACCCGGTATTGGCGCTTGAGCACATCGGCGGCATCGTTTGGGCGGAATTGCCAGCCGGGGCGGGCGGAAAGCGCGGTGCTTAGGCCGCGCACGGCTTCGGCCAAGGCCGGCGGGGCGATGCCGGAATCATCATCGGCATACAGAATTTCCGAAGGGGCGATGCGGGCCAATTCATCGGCCAGATCTTTGGCTTGGATCTCGGCGGTTTGAAAGCGGCCGGTGGAAAGCTCCGCCCATGCCAGCGCGGCCATTTGGGTCATGCCGGCGCCGGAAAAAGCCACCGACAGCAGCGGATTTTCACGGCCTTCGTCCAGCATGGCCTCGTCGGTCAAAGTGCCGGGGGTGACGATGCGCACCACCTCGCGCTCAATCACGCCTTTGCCTTCGCCGGCTTTGGTCATCTGGTCGGCGATCGCCACCTTGTGGCCGGCCGACACCATGCGGCGCAGATAGGTTTCCACCGCGTGATAAGGCACGCCGGCCATCGGCACGCCTTCCTGGCGCTGGGTCAAAGTCACGCCCATCACTTTGCTGGCCAGCACCGCATCGTCAAAAAACAACTCGTAAAAATCCCCGAGGCGGAAAAACAGCACGCAGTCCGGGTGCTCGGCCTTGAACCGCTTGAACTGCGCCATGGCAGGCGTGTCGGTGGGGCTGGCGGATTTGGAGGAGGATTTGGCCATGGGACGGCGATTTTAGCGGAGGTTGGAGGTTGTCATGTGGCTATGATTTGGCAGTCTCGTTCCTCTAAATGAAAGACGGCTATGCGTCCCAAGATGATCTGGGTGGTGATGGGGTTGGGGATATTCGTCAATCTTCTCGTCTTGCCGACAGCGATATTTGGAAGGGCAGTTACGGGAAGCTCTCCTTCCAGCCGCATGCGTTATCTGATGGAAGACGATGTGGTGACTGTGGATGTTAAAAAAGCGATTGAAAAAGGAATTTGCGCTGAAAATGACAGAGTTCATTGGGATCTCACCGAGTATCTGTTCCAGAATGAACGGTCTTCTTTGAATTACGCAACACTTGTCGGCATGGTGTCGAATTTGGTGCTTTTGGCGTGGATGGGCCTGATCGCCAGTGCCAACACGAAGCCCGCAGCCGATGCGTCAAGCAAGCCTTGAACTCACCAGTGCCAACGCCTTCTCCTGCGCCTTGGCCAACGGCAGATCATCCACATCCCCCGCCGCCCGCCAAATGCCGGTTCCTGCGCGCAATTTTCCGCCGGAAACTTGTGCCTGCCAGACTTCAAATTGAATGGTGCGGTGGGTGGTCTGGTGTTTGAAAACGCCGGTTTTTTCCAAGGGGCCCAATTTCAGGCCATACGCCACTTCAACCCATGCCTGGGGATCGATTTTCCCGTCCTCCGCCGTCGGCAATTGCCACATGCCCGCCCACAACCCAGTTTCCGGCCGCTGTACAAACAGCAGTTTGCCGTTTTTTCCCGCCGCAACCACCCTGTGGGTGACGGCCACCGGTTTTTTACGCGGGGCCAGGAT
>CAZVNU010000135.1:0-1903 GCA_964628335.1 uncultured Phycisphaeraceae bacterium | reverse complement strand
TTTGCGCCAGGGCGGCGCACTTTTTCTTGAGCGGGCACTCGGCGCATTTGGCGTTTTTCGGCGTGCAGACCAGCGCGCCCAGTTCCATCAACGCCTGGTTGACGCAGCCGGGGCGGTCGTCCTTTGCGAATTCGCCGGCCAAGGCCCAGATGTTCTTTTTGCCTTCTTTGCCGTCGGCCACTTCCGCCAAGCCGAACAGCCGCGAGAGCACGCGGATCACATTGCCGTCCACCAGCGGCGCGTTTTCGCCGAAGGCGATGGAGGCGATGGCGCCGGCGGTGTAGGGGCCGATGCCGGGCAGGCTTTGCAATTGCGCGGCGGTGCTTGGAATCCGGCCGCCAAAGTCGCGCACCACGGCTTGCGCCGTTTTGTGCAGGTTTTTCGCCCGCCGGTAATAGCCCAAGCCCTGCCACAGGCGCAGCACCTGCTGCTCATCGGCATCGGCCAGCGCCCCCACGGTGGGGAACGCGGCGATAAAACGCCCGAAATAAGGGATGACGGTGGCCACTTGGGTTTGCTGCAGCATGGCCTCCGACACCAGCACGAAATAGGGATCGGTGCGCGCCGGGTGCAGGGCCCGCCAGGGCATGGGGCGCTGGGCTTGGTCAAACCAGGCGAGCAATTGGCGGCGGTGGTGGGGGATGAGGGCTTGGGGCACGGTTTTTTGGGCTTGGGGCTTGAATTCTAGGGTGGGGGCGCCGACCCGCGCTCGGGTATAATGCAGGCCCTCCACTCACCCAAGGATCACACATGTGCGGTATCGTCGGCATGGTTGCCCAAGAACCCGTTAATCAACGCCTTTACGATGCGTTGACCGTGCTCCAACACCGCGGCCAGGATGCCGCCGGCATCGTCACCTGGGACGCCGGGAAATTCAACCTGCGCAAGGCCAACGGCTTGGTGCGTGATGTGTTCGAACAGCGCCACATGCAACGGCTGGAAGGCTTCATGGGCATCGGCCATTGCCGCTACCCCACCGCAGGCTGTTCTTCCACTGCGGAAGCGCAGCCTTTTTATGTGAATTCGCCCTACGGCATCGCCTTGGCCCACAACGGCAACCTGACCAACACCGATGCGCTGCGCGAGGATTTGTACCGCGCGGATTTGCGTCATCTCAACACCAGTTCCGATTCCGAGGTGTTGCTCAATGTGCTGGCGCATGAACTCTCGGAGCTCAAGAAACTGCGCCCCAGTGCCGAGGATTTTTTGACGGCAGCGGAAAAGACCCATTCCCGCATCCGCGGCGCTTACGCGGTGGTGGCGCTGGTTTCCGGCTTTGGCCTGCTGGCCTTCCGCGACCCCAACGGCATCCGGCCCTTGGTGTTGGGGCGCAAGGTTCGCGGCATGTTCGGATTCGACTGGATGGTGGCCTCCGAATCGGTGGCCTTGGTCACCCAGGGCTATCAGGTGGTACGCGATGTGGCACCGGGCGAAGCCATTTTCGTCGACATGAACGGCGAAATGGATGCCAAGATTTGCGCGAAAAACACCAGTTTGACCCCCTGCATTTTCGAACATGTGTACTTGGCCCGCCCCGACTCGGTGATGGACGGCATTTCGGTGCACCAAGCCCGCGTGATGATGGGGCGCAAGTTGGCCGAAAAAATCAAGCGCGAAAACCCCGACCACGGCATCGACGCGGTGATTCCCATCCCCGATTCCGGCCGCACCGCCGCCATTGAGCTGGCGCGCGCGCTGGGGGTGGAACTTTCCGAGGGATTCGTCAAAAACCGCTACATCGGCCGTACCTTCATCATGCCCGGCCAGCAGATGCGCAAAAAGAGCGTGCGCCAGAAATTGAACGCGGTGGACGGCGAATTCAAGGGCCGTGTGGTGCTGCTGGTGGATGACTCCATCGTGCGCGGCACCACCTGCAAGCAGATCATCCAGATGGCCCGCGAAG
>CAZVNU010000134.1:0-6434 GCA_964628335.1 uncultured Phycisphaeraceae bacterium | reverse complement strand
GCCCATGAGCACGCTTCTGGCCGACCTTGAACTTGCGCTGCCGCGCTTCACGCTGAAGGTGAACCTCGACTTGCCCAGCCGCGGCGTGACGGCCGTGTTCGGCCCCTCCGGCTCCGGCAAGACCACCTTGCTGCGCGCCCTCTGCGGCCTGTCGCGCCCGCGCGGCCACCTGTGCGTCAACGGCGAAACCTGGCAGGACGATGCCAAAAAAACCTGGCTGCCGCCGCACTTGCGCCCCGTGGGCTATGTGTTTCAGGATGCCGCCCTGTTCCCGCATTTGAGCGTGCGCGGCAATGTGGAATACGGCCAGAAACGCGTGCCCGCGGCCGAGCGCCGCGTCGCGCTGGAACGGGCGATCGACCTGCTGGCTATCGGCGCCCTGATGGACCGCATGACCGGCCAGCTCTCCGGCGGCGAGCGGCAACGGGTGGCCATCGCCCGCGCGCTGGCGACCAGCCCGCGCCTCTTGCTGATGGATGAACCGCTGGCCGGACTCGACCACCGCTTGAAGCGGGAAATCCTGCCTTATCTGGAAAAATTGCACGCCGAGTTGGACCTCCCCGTGCTGTATGTCAGCCACGCCCCCGACGAAGTGGCGCGCCTGGCCGACCACCTGGTGGTGATGGACCGAGGCCAGGTGACGGCCAGCGGATCACTCACCGAGGTGTTGTCACGCATCGACCTGCCCATTCAATTGGGCGAGGACGCCGGCGTGGTGCTGGAAGCGCAAGTGGCGGAGCGCGATTCCCAATGGCACCTGGCGCGGATGGCATTTGCCGGCGGCGACCTGTGGGTGCGCGACGGCGGCCTGCCTCTTGGAACCAAGGCCCGCGTGCGCGTGTTGGCGCGCGATGTCAGCCTGTCCCTTGAAGCGCTTGAAGCGCAAACGGACACCAGCATCCTCAACAGCCTGTCGGCGGTGGTGGAGGCGGTGGCCGACGACGACCACCCCGCCCTGCTGCGGGTGAAGTTGCGCCTGGGGCCGTCCGTGCTGTTGGCGCGGGTGACCAAGCGTTCGGCGCATGCGTTGGGACTGGCGCCGGGGCAATGCCTGCACGCGCAAATCAAAGCGGCGGCGGTGGTGGGTTGAAAAGTAGACGCGGCGGCCCGCCGCGTGGAAAGAGACGACAGATAAAACAACGCGCGCCGAATGCTCGGCGCGCGTTGTTTTCAAATGGCGTCACGGTGAACGCGCCGGGCCGGCGCGTCTACTTTTTCATTCCTCCACCAGCACCGGCTCCACCCCGAAGCCGCCGATGAGTTCCTGCGACCCATCCTTCGCTTCGTAGTCCACCTTCAACACCACCTTGCTGCCTGCTGGAAACGCGGCGCAAACGAAGGGAATGGCCACCGCGCGGTGGGCGGCATCCAACATTTCTTCGCCGGCCGCCGGCTTGCCACTGCCGATTTCCTTGCCGTTGAGCACGACCGCGACGCGGGTGATTTTGAGCGCGCCCGCGCCGCCGCCGTAATGGATGGAAAACCGGTAATTGCCCGCGTGGTCCACTTCCTTCCAGGCGTCCGCCAAGGTCCATGAATGGGCGCCGGCCTTGGTTTGGTGTTTGGCGTTGAAGCCGTAGGTGAGAAAGGGTTGTTCGCTGCGACGGTACATGCCAAGGTACCCCACCGCGCCCACGCCCCAGAAAGTGGTGGGGTCGAGGGCCGCGATCTGGCGCTGGACGGCCAGCACCTTGTCGTCTTCGTGATTGCCGCCGGCTTGGCGCATGTAAAGGTCATAGCGCGCCTTCAAGATGTGCTGGCGGTGGTCGTTCTCCAGGAACTTGTTGCGCGGATCGTCGAACTCGCGCTGGATGCAGGCGTCGGCGGCGGCGTAATCGGCGGCCGTGGGTTGCGGCTTGTTTTCAAGCGGCTTCCACCATTCGTTGCCCGCCGTCCACGGCAAACCGCCCCAGGCGCCTTGGCTGAAGCCCAGCCAGCGGGTGGCGCCGGATTCATCCTTGGGGTCGTATTCCTTCATCGCCTTGGCGACGGCTTCATACGGGCCGCCCGGGCCGGTGCCCCAGCCGTTGTGGCGGCCGAATTCCGGGTCGCGGCCAAAGTTCATCACATCCAAACCCTGGCGCAGGAACTGGGCCTTGGCCGGACCCTGCCCGGCCAAGGCCTTGTCCCACTGCGCTTTGCTCCACAGCGCGTCGCGCTGCTCGCGCCGGGAGCGCATCGTTTTGAGTTCCTTGGCCAAATCGGCGGCGCTCATGCGGATGGACAGCGACGGATTGGCGCCCACCGGCCGGCCCTCTGCATCAAACAGCGACAGGCGCGGCATCTTGCCCCAGCCGGCGAAGGTGAAGGCGCGGTTGCGGAATTGCAGCGTTTGCGCCTCGGCCACCGCGCGCACATCGGCCACGGTTGCGGCGTCCGCCAACACGGCCGCGCGCACGGCGCCAGGCACATGCGATCCCCACTGGCTCTTGCAGACGAGTTTGATCGAGAGGTCGGCGCCGGCGGCGACCGGCTGCTTGAGCGTGAGCAGCAGGGTGCGGCGCTGGCGCTGTCCGCCGTGGAGGTTCCATCCTTCGCCGCCGTGGGCCGCGTTGCCGTCGATGGCGTGCCACGGGCCGAAGTTGTTGCCCAGGTTGATGCTGCCCCAGGCCCATTCGGCCTTGACGGGCTTGCCGTTTTGCGTCAGTTCGATTTCGCTGATGACCGCGTTGCCGTTGCCGGTGCGGCCGGGGCCGCCACTGGGCAGGGTGTCATCGCGTGGGAAGTCGAGGCGAAGCAAGTTGCCGGCTTTGCCAGGCTTCACGGTCAGAGTCAAAGTGTCCTGCGCCGGGTTGGCGCTTTTGGCGTCGGCGATGAAGGTGCCGTCGGTGCGCTTGGCGAACGCTGCGCCCCCGATGCTGGTGACGGCGGTGACTTCATTGGCCGGCGGCTCGGTCTTGGCGAAGGTTTCCAGACGCAAGGGCGGGGCGGAACCGATGGCAGTTTCGGAATAGCCGGTGAGCCCGCACTTCTCCGCGGTGCAGCGGCCGTAGACGGCGCGGCCGCCGACCACCTCGGGGTTGTCGATGGCCAGCACGACGAAGCCGGGGCCGAGTTCTTTAAGGAAGGCGTCTTTGTTCCAAGCGTTTTGGAACAGCGAGAGCGAGGCGGGGTTCCAGTCGCTGCCGTATTGGAGGACCGCGATGTCCTTGCCGTTGGCTTTGGCGCGGGCGAGGGCGGTCTCAAAATCGGCGGCGCGTTCGCTGGCGGCGGACTTGGCGTCGGGGTTGAGGATTTGCGTGATGAGCAGCGCGGGGGTGTCGGCTGCGAAGGAAGGGAAGGCGAGCAGGAAAGCGCAAAGGAGCGTGAAGGTTTTCATGGAAGCGGGAAGGAGGGATGGATGATGTTTTGGTCGCCAACGGCGACCCGGACTTGAAGCCCAGGGTAGCCCGCGCTTGGGCGGGATACCCTGGGTTGTGGAGGATGTGGTTCACGACCCTGAAAGGGTCGTGGATTCGTCTTTTCAGGCATCCGCGACCCTTTCAGGGTCGTGGCCCTCTCGGCTTTGCCCAGGGTTTCCGCCCAAAGCGGCGGCAACCCTGGGCTACAAATCCGAGTCCCCCTTGGGGACGAAACCACATCCATTCTTCCTTGGGTTGACCTGCAGCCAAGAAAGCTCAATACAACTTCCTCCCATAAACCAGGAAGTTGCGCATGTGCAACCGCCCGTTGTTGGGCTTGGCCGCATCCGGCCCCGGTTGGCGTTCGATGCGCACGAACTTGGCGCGCACGCTCTTGCCTTGCAGGTCCACGCGGTAGACGGCCTGTTCTTTCTCGAACAGCGCCACTTGGTTCCAAGTCTTGCCGTCGGTCGAGGTTTCGACCTTGAGCGGCACATCCCAGGGTTGTTCAGGCGCAAATTCGTAGCGGTCCACCAGCACGATGCCGGAGAGTTCACCTTCGCCGGCGAGCATCACTTGCGCCCACGGCTTCTGTTCGTTGGCGGTGTCGAAGAAGCCCAACTCGCCGCCGCCGAGCACCTGCTCATACGACAGCGGCCGGTCGGAAGCGGCTTGGCTGCTGGTCCGCAACATGCCGGTGGCCGAGAGCAGGGTGCCGGGGAAGGCCTCGACCTTGGGCCGCGCCGCCACCTGCTGCGGGTTGAGGTACACCTCGCCGGGGGGGACGGGCGGCAGCAGTTTCTTGGCCAGGCTCTGCCAAGTGCCGTAGGTGGCGAAATCGCCGGCTTCGGAGGCTTTGCGCAAGCCGGCGGAAATCATGCTGGCGGCCTGGCCCTTGTCGGCCTTGTCGCCTTGCGAAGCGAAGAAGTCACCGATGGCTTTGGCATAGGCGGCCGACGCGGCCGGGCGGGCGGCGAAGTAGTTGGAACCCCAGCCCATCACATTGCCGAACACCCAGTTGAGGCCGGGGTTGTCGCTGTGGTGGAGGGCCAGCAACTTGCCGAAGAAGTCCACCGTTTGCGCGTCGTCGCCGATGAAGTCGGCCTGCCACTGGAGGAAGCGGCCGATGTCGTAGCCGTACATGGTGGGCACGGCCTTTTGGCTGAGGATGGCGTGGAGTTCGAGCAGTTTGGCGGCGCGGGCGGCAGGGGTGGGAAATTGCGCCTTGCCGTTTTGCAGGCAGCGGGTGGCGAGGGACCAGCCGGCTTCCTGGTGTTCTCTGAAGGAGGTGGCGGCGAGGGTGGACAGGTGGAACCAGTGGGCGGATGGCGTAGGTTCCGCGGCGGCGGTTTCTTCCAAAGTTCTGATGTATTCAATCCAGACAGCGTAGTTGGTGGGTTGTTCTTTGATGGCAAGTCCATAGGAGTCTTTCCGGTCAAACCACCCACCTGGGCGTGGTCCCGCCGCCTTTACCGCCCTTGCCGCCCACAACAACCGCTGCGCCTTCACATATTCCTTCGCATTCTCCGTCTTCTCCAGCAACGCGTTGGTGGTGGAGAAACTCACCCCTTCATAAGCCGACCACGAGTTGGTGTGCGGCCCCGAGACATCGTTGCCGGTGGCCCAGGAATCGCCCAAGCGCACCACATAGGCGCAATGTTGCGGCTGGCCGACGGTGAAGGCCGGCACACCATGGGCGAGGGCGGAGGTGGCGCCGAAGCCCGACAGCGTGCCGCACACACCGCCGATGGCGCGGAACATCTTGGCGCTCGGATAAGCGTGGCGCAAGGGGTCGTGGAAGCCCCAACCTTGGATGGAATAGCCGTAAGTGCTGGGGTCGGTGTAGGGCACGGCCCAGCAGGCGCCCAGGTAGTCGCCGGCCTTGAACTGGGTTTCCTCCAGCCAGCCGTTGAACTCGAAGGGTGAACCCCCCAGGTTGATGGCATGGCGCATGGCGCGCACATCGAGCTGGTCGAAGCCGGCGTGCAACTTGCCCTCCGCACGGGCTTTTTCAATCAGGTGAAAACGCTCGACGAAGCGGTAGCGGTTCATGGCGCCGGCTTGCAGGGCCATCGCCGTGGCCAAGCGCTTGGAAACCGGATCGGCCCAGGTGTTGCGTGGCAGTTGGCTGTACAGCAAGCGCAAGTTTTCGAGCGATTGGGCATAGTCGCAGCGCGTGGTGCCTTCTTGGCCGCCCAGCAGAAAGGACTCGAGCCAAGCTTGGTCGGTGACGAAGGTGGAAAGGAAGGCGTGGCCGTCTTTCTTTTGCAGCACCGACCAAACTTGCGCTTCGCCAGTGGCGCGCAGGAACTCGGATTGGGCGAGGATGGCAGAATCGGGGGACAAGCCTGATCTGCCGCCACTCAGGGCCATGCCTTTCCCTGCAGTCTGTCCACGCCATGCGTTGAACTCCTTTTTCAGCGCCTCCAACTTCTCCGCCGCCTTCCCCGCCTTCTCCCCGCCCACGCATGCCGCCGACACGCAGCCCGGCACATGCTGGGTCCAACGCGTTTTCGCCTCCAAGCGCACGGTCACTTCCGCGCCGGCCGGAATGGATGTGGCGAGGTCGAGGTCCAGCCGGCGCGCGCCGCCGGTGTGGGCGGCGGCGTTCCACTCGTGGCTGGAAGGGTCCGACGCGGGTTTGAGCAGGTTCGCCGGTTTGAAGTCCTCGCTCCAGGTGGCCGAGGTGGCGGCGGCGAGTCCGATGGGCTTGCCATCCACGCTCACCGACACGCCCGACAAACAAAAGTTGCCGTTGCCCGGGTAGAGCCCCGCGCCGCCGTGGGGCAGGGAGGGATCGGCCAGGAAGTCGAGGCGCAACCTCGGGCCGCCGGCCTTGGCCTTGAGGGTGAGGGTCAGCGTGTCTTGCCCGGGTGCGCCCTGCCCAGCCTTGAACAACCAGGCGCCGTCGGCGCGCGGGGCGTAGGCCAGTTTGGCGCCGGTCGCCACCGCCGTGATGTCGTTGGCCGGCATCTTGTCGCCGCCGAGGGCCTGCGCCAACTCCTTCGCCAGGCCGTGAGCCTTGGCCAATGAGGCGGGCAGGGGGATGCCGGTCGGGTTGTCCGCTTCGAAGGGGTTAAGCAGCGAACTGCC
>CAZVNU010000133.1:824-6450 GCA_964628335.1 uncultured Phycisphaeraceae bacterium | reverse complement strand
TGCCTGCGCGGCAGCGGCAATCTTGCCAAGCTGCGCGCAGGCAGAAAACACCGGGCGAGATCGTGGCTGGGCAACGGATGGCCGAGGCCGTATCGGCCAAGTAATCCCGATAAAGCCCTTCAGGGCCGGCCCGCCCTGCCCGAAACGGGCGGACGACCGGCTGTCGTCATCGTCAACGCGAGGACTTCGTACATCCACGGCTGAATCTGGCCGTGAATGATGGCCTGCTCGATGAGCGCGATCACGTCCTCCAGCTTTCCCGCCGCGTGAAAGTCCGCCACGAGGTCGCGGACGCGCTTGGGATCGACGCGTTCTTTGGCGAACAGCGTTTTCCAGTCCTGCGCCGGCTCGCCGGGGGACGGAGTCTTCGCGGAAGGTTTCGCCTCATCGGCCTGGAACAAAACGACCACGGAGCCGGCCATCGCAGGCCGGCTCCGTGGTGAGTTCAGAGGGGAATCCAACTCGATGGCGGCATCGGTCAGCGTTTTTTTTTGTGGATCGGCGTAGGGGCTGCCCGGTTCTCAGCCGGCACGCTGAACATACCGCCCATGGCGATGTAATCAAAAGGGCCCTTGCCGCCGACCATCGGCAAACTGTTGGGTGGGCGAAAATGCGGATCCTGGCCGTCGCTGAATTCGGGGACATGGGCATCAATGGCGCCGTCGAAGGCGGCAGGATCCACCCCCACCAGATTGGGCAGGCCATGACCCATTTGCGTCATGGTGTGATGGCTCATGTGGCAATGGAAGGCCCAGTCCCCCGGGTTGTCGGCGACAAACTCCACCGTGCGCGTGCTGCCGACGGGAACCAACACCGTCACTTCGGGCCACCGGCCGGCCGGCGGGATCACCCCGCCGTCGGTTTCGGTCACCACGAAACTGTGGCCGTGCAGGTGCATGGGGTGGTGGTCCATCGCGCTCAAATTGGCCATCCGAATCCGGACCCGTTCATGGCGTCTGGCCCGCATCGGTTCGGTATCCGGGAAAATCTTCCCGTTCAAAGTCAGCACATTGAAGTCGCTCATCTCCAGCGGATCGGGGCGCCTCAGGCCCGGGGTGATTTTCCACTCCGAAAGCATGTAGGCGTAGTCGCGATCAGGCCTTGGCCCTTGGGGCTTGCGCGGATGGATGATGAACAGGCCCATCAATCCCAGGGCCATTTGCACCATTTCATCGTAGTGCGAGTGGTACATCAGGGTGCCATGCTGATTGAGGGTGAACTCGTAGCGGCCGGTGGTGCCGGGGGCAATGGGCTTTTGGGTCAGGCCCGCCACCCCGTCCATGCCGCAGGGCACATGCATGCCATGCCAATGGACGCTGGTGGGAACATCCAATTGATTGGTGACATAAATGCGCACCCGGTCGCCTTCCACCGCTTCGATCATCGGCCCATGCACCCGGCCGTTGAAGCCGTAGCACTGCGCTTCAAGGCCTGCGGCAAACACATGCTTCACCTCTTGGGCGATCAGGTGAAACACCTTGACCCCGTTGACCACCCGCCAGGGCAAAGTCGTGCCATTGGGGACAATGACCGGGGTGTAGTCGGCTTCGGGCCGGCCCGGCGGAAATCCGCGCGCCAACTCGGCCGCGGAAAGCGTGCGCATTGGGGCGCCAAGCGCAAGTTGCGCGGGCAAGGCCAAGCCTCCGGCCACGGCGGCGGAACTGGCCAAAAACTGACGACGGTTGATGTTCATGTTCAATGTCCTCCTGATGCCGGACTGGCCGACGATTCAAAATCAAAGGTGGCGCCGGTTTCGACACGGTGCGCGTCAAAATTGCCGGCAAGCAGTTCCGCCAAATCCAACTGAGCCTCAAGCGCGCCGCCCCGCAAACGCACATGGTTGCGGCGGGCCTCCAAATCACGGCGTTTGCTTTCCAGGACTTCAAAGGCGCCGATCTGCATGGCGTTGTAATCACGCAGCGTCTCGCGCACCAGGCGCTGACTCAACGGCAACAGCGTCGTCCGGGCATGCGCTTCGCGCAGGCGCAGCGACTCCGCACGCATCCGCAGCACGCGGGCCGCCGAACGGATGGCAATGGCCCCTTCGGCCTGTTTGGCCAATTCAATCCTCACCCGCGCCTCGCCCACCGCCCGGGCGGTTTGGCCCTGGGAAAACAATGGCACGGGAATGGAGAATGCCGGCCCCAATCCCCAGTCGCCTTGGCTGGTTTCTTTTTTTGCAGCCAGCCCGGCGCTGGCATTGGGCAGCAGGGCATTCCAGCCGGTCAACCCGGCGCGTTCACCGGCAGCCTGAGCCATGGCACGGCTCTCGGCCAGATTCAAGCTGACGGCAATGGCTTGCGCCTCCACACGGGCCAAATCCACTTGGGGTTGCGTCAAGTCCGGCAGACCTGTCGCTGTGCGCCACGCGGTCTGGGGGCCAAACAACCCCATCAGCACGCTCATGCGCTCACGGGCCTCCAGCACCTTTTGCTCGGCCTGCGCGACCGCCTGCCGGGTCTGTGCCGCGGCCAATTCATCGGCGGTGCGCCGTTTGTCGGGCAGGTTGCCGGCCGCATGCAATTGGTTGGCCAGTTTTTCCGCCGCGCCTTGGGCCGCCGCCTGTTGGCGCACCAGTTCCAAATCGGCCTGCGCCACTTTGACTTGGAGCAAACCGCGTTTGACTTCAAATGCCAAATGCACCAGATTGCGGGCCAAATGAGCCTGGCCCGCCGCCAGTTCGGCGCCTGCCAAACGCTTGCGCATGGGGATGTAAAACAAATCCAGGAAAGATTGCGCCAAGGCACCCTCAATTTCAACGCCGCCGCTGAAAAACTTGGCGTTGGCCGACAGCACTGGATTGTTGGGCAGCCCGGCCTGCATCAAGTCCGCCGATTGGATGCCCAATTCCTCGTAAAAACGCCGCACTTGCGGATTGCGCAGCAACGCCAATTTGATGGCGGCGGCTTCATCCAGGTCGCTCGCCAGCAGGGATTCGACGGCCCCCTGCACATCGTCCGTCGCCACGGAGAAGCCCAGCCGCGCTTCGGCGGTTTGAATGCCGACTTGCGTGTCTTCGCGCCGGCGTTCGCCAACGCTCATGCAGCCCGCCGACAAGCCCATGGCGACCAGCAACAAAAGGGATATAGGTTTCATGGGTGGCCCCCATCCTTGGCCGGCGTATGGGGCTCAGCCTTTTTCATGGGCGCATTTCGGGGCTGGGTGGCCGGTTTGCCCTCCGGCTTCTCCGCCAAAGACGGCGCTGAGACCAACGCCATGGGCGGCGACCAAGGCGCGACTTGCGCGTCAACCGCCGCGGGATGGACGGGTGCCAACGCCGGTTGCGGACCAAAAGCCTGGCAGCCTACAAGCCACCATGCGACTATTAAGAAGGAAAAGCGGCTCATTGGTTCCCCTTTTCATTGGCCAACAGCGTGTTCAGCACGCGGAGGGCATCCTGGGCCGCCACCTTGGCCGATTCGGCATCCAGCACGCGAAATGCGTGGCCTTGAATTGATACCGTGACGGCGGCATCCCCCAGGGCTTGGCCGGTCACCGGACAAACCGTGTTGGCATGGGTTTGCACATGGGGATAGGCCGATTTGTAGGCTGTCTCCACATCCTCTGCAATGTCATTGATGCACGGCTTGCAGCAAACATACAGGCGGCCATGGACCGTCTGCGCATACAACTTGCCGGAGGCCGGCTTGGCCATGATCGGGCATGCGGCATTGGCATAAGGATCTTTGATCGACCCGATAGCTTCAGGTTCTGGTGAACCCGCCTGATGACCCACATGCTCTTGCGGCGCGGGGACAGGGGCCGACACCGGGGCAGCCGGTGGCGGCGTCGAAACGGATGGCGAGCCGGCGCAGGCAACGGACAACAAAAACAAACAAGTGGCAAGGGTGGACATGGTAATTTTCATGGCTAAAACTCCCAAAGATGGACTTGGAATACAAACACAGGGTGATCATTCACGGAACGCATGGGACAACCGCCCGCAATGGCTGTCTGTTTTGTCACTGGCAAAACAGGTAGCCCGCAAGGCGGCCAAAAACTTCAAATCAGATCAACAGTTGGCAATGCAAGTCCAGCAGGGTTCCTCCCGGCGGGGGCAAACTCCATTGCCAGGTGCGGGAAGGGGCGAACAAAGGCGCAGACGAGTGCAGCACCACCGGCTGCACCGCACCGCATGTCGCGTCGAAAAACAGTGGCGCATCAGCCATCTGAATCATCGCCAGTTGCGCATCGGCCAACGCTTTGCATTTGGGGCAATCCGAGGTGGTGCAATTGCCGGACTTCGCGGCAACCTTGGCATCACTCTTGGCATGATGCCGCTTGGCACAGCAAGAAGACTCTTTGGCGTGCCGGGTGTCGGCTTGAACCACCGTACGCGTAAAACAGGCCCGCACACACTCAGCACGCATCCACCCTGAACTTGCCAGAGAGGCAAACCAAAGGGCGCACACCGCAAGTGACAGGAATGGGCGAAACATGGCTGGCCTCATTGTATGGCAGAAGACCGCCCCAATCGTTCTTTTCTCAAAAAAAGGTCAGGCAGCCCATCCGCCCGCAAAAAAACCACGCCCGGTTGACACCGGGCGTGGTTTTTTGGTTCTTTCCGAAATCCACCGGTTTAGCGGTAGAACTCGATGATCAGGTTCATGTTCACATCGAAGGGCACCTGGTCGGCGGTCGGCTGGGCGATCACCTTGGCGCTGAGTTCGGCGGGGTTGGCGGCGATCCAGGCCGGCACTTCGTGGCCGGGCAGCGAATCGACCTGGGCGCGGGCCAGCTTCTGGCTGTTTTCGCGCTTGAGGGTGATCACATCGCCGACTTTGATCTGGTACGACGGACGGTCGACCTTCTTGCCGTTGACCAGCACATGGCCGTGGTTGACCAGCTGACGGGCGGCCCAGATGGTGCGGCCCCAGCCCAGGCGGCGGGTCACATTGTCAAGGCGCTGCTCGAGCAAACGCAGCACGTTGGCGCCGGTGTTGCCGTCTTGGCGGCCGGCCTCGGCCATGTACACGCGGAACTGGGTTTCGAGCACGTTGTAGTGGTAGCGCAGCTTCTGCTTTTCGTTCAGACGCACGCCGTAGTCGCGCAGGCGACGGCCGCGGGCGCCGTGCATGCCGGGGGTGGTCAGTTCGCGCTTGGTGGTGTGCTTTGGCGTGTCCGAAATCGGAACACCAACGCGGCGGGACAGTTTGACTTTGGGGCCGTTGTAGTTGGCCATGGTTTGAAACTTACTTTTTGAGTAAGCCCTCGAATGTTGCTAGGCCAAGGCTTCGGCTTCGCGTGAATGAAGTTTTGGGCCACAGCGGCCCAACACAATCCCCGGAATGGGGGCGGGAATTATGCCAGAAAGCGGGATTCTTGGCAAACGGGCTCTTACCCCACCTTGGCGCCGGCTGGAATGGCCGACGACGGCGCCAGCAGGGTCAGCAGGCGGGTTTCGCCCTCTTCCACCGAGGCGGCCAGCAGCATGCCGCTGGAGGTTTCGCCGCGCAAGGCCCGGGGGGCCAGGTTGGCCACGATGATGATTTGGCGGCCGGTCAATTGCTCCGGGGTGTAAAAACCGCGAATGCCGGCGCAAATCTGGCGCGTGCCCAAGGGGCCGACATCCAATTGCAACTTGAACAAACGGTCGGCTTTGGGGTGGTTTTCCGCCAAGGTGATG
>CAZVNU010000133.1:0-814 GCA_964628335.1 uncultured Phycisphaeraceae bacterium | reverse complement strand
GATATATGCCGGCTGGGCGGGCGCTTCGGGCGCGGGTGTGGCAGCAACTGCGGGGGCAGCGACCGGGGCTGGAGCGGGGCTGGCGGGCGGCGTGGGAGTGGGGTTTTCCATGGGATGGGTGGGTTGGATGGGTTAAGAGAAAAATCAAAGGGCAGACATGATACGCCAGCCCTCAAGGTATGCTTTCTGTGCCCCTTCCCCTGACCCCGCCTCCCATGTCTGAAACCCTGCTCCCCTTTGCCCGTTCCGTCCTCTCCGCCGAAAGTCATGCCATTGCCCAGGTGCAATTGGGGCCCGCCTTTGTCGGCGCCGTGCATCTGATCGCGCAGGCGGTGGATGGCGGCGGCTCGCTGGTGGTTTCCGGCCTTGGCAAAAGCGGTCTGGTGGGGCAGAAACTGTCGGCCACTTTCGCCTCCACCGGCACACCCAGCCACTTTTTGCACGCCACCGAAGCGGTACATGGCGACTTGGGCCGCATCCGCAAGCATGATGTGGTGCTGTTGCTCTCCTTTGGCGGCGGCACCGAAGAGGTCATCACCCTGACCGAACTGCTGCGCCAAGACGGCGTCAAAACCATCGCCATCACCAAAAGCGCCGGCAGCGCGCTGGGCCGCCTGTCCAACGAATGCATTGAACTGGGCGACATGCAGGAAGCCTGCCAGCACAACCTGGCCCCCACCGCTTCCACCGCCGCCACCATGGCGGTGGGTGATGCCTTGGCGCTATCGGTGGCTTTGCTGCGCGATTTCAAGGCCGACGACTTCCGCAAATTCCACCCCGGCGGCGGGCTGGGTCGCGAGACCCTGCCGATCAC
>CAZVNU010000132.1:2536-6481 GCA_964628335.1 uncultured Phycisphaeraceae bacterium | reverse complement strand
CATGCCACCTTCACCTTTTCCCCTTTTTCACCGCACCCCCATGGCCAACATCCCCGCCGACCGCTTCTACCTTCCCTCCCACGAATGGCACCAGGCCGAAGGCGACCTGGTGGTCATCGGCGTCTCGCAGATCGCGGTGGACGAATTGACCGATGTCACCTATGTGGATGTCAAAGTCAAGTCCGGCCCCATCGCCGCCGGCCAGGTGTTCGGCGACATCGAATCGGTCAAAGCCACCAGCGAAATGTACTGCGGCATCGCCGGCGAAGTGGTGGCCGTCAATGACCAGGTCGGCGCCGATCCCTCGCTGGTCAACGCCGACTGCTACGGTGCGGCCTGGTTGATCAAGGTCAAGCCCGCCGGGGCCGACTGGCAAAAGGGCCTGCTCTCTGGCGCCGACTATGCCGCCAAAGTGGCGCACTAAAAGGTGGCGGCGGCATCTTGCCGCCGTCGCTGGCCGCCGTGTGTTTCATTTTCAACTCGCCGCCTTGCGGCTACGGCGGCAAGATGCCGTCGCCACCTTGATGACCCTCGACCTTCACGCCCGCTTCTTCAACAAGCCCGCCGACCTCGGCGCCGAGGCCGCCGCCGCTTTGCCGCGCCTGCGCCAGGAGCCCTGGCATGATCTGTCGGGCTCGCCCGAAAGCCTGCTTGAGAGCCTGGGGCCGGTGTCGTGCGCCATGGTGCGCGGCTTTGAGAGCCGCTTGCTTGGCGCGCACATCCCGGCCCCGCAGGTGGCGGCGTGGTGCGCTTTGGCCCCCAGCCAACTCATCGGCGCCGCCGGCATCGACCCCACCGTGGGGCAGGGCGCCAAACGCGCCGAGGAAGCGCGGGCCTTGGGCCTTCAAGCAGTGAGCGTGGCCCCCGCCGCCGCCGGCTTCGACCCCGGCCAGTGGCATGCGCAAAAATTGTTCGAAGCCTGCGAGAGCCTCAAGCTGCCGGTGCTGTCCGAAGGGGTTGAAGGCCTGTGGGGCCTGTGCCCCTCGGCCCATTTTGAAATGGCCCGGCCTTATTTGTGGGACCCGGTTTTGCGCCGCTTCCCCGCGCTGCGGCTGGTGATCGGCGGCATCGGCAACCCGTGGGTCGAGGAAACCCTGACCATGCTGGCCAAGCACGAACACGCCTACGCCAACCTGTCCGGCCTGATCACCCGCCCGGCCGTGCTGCGGCGCGCGCTGATTTCCGCCGAGGAGCGCGGCGTGGCCCACAAACTGCTGTTTGCCAGCGGCTACCCCTTCTCCACCCCGGCCGAGGGCGTCAAACGCATCCTGACTTTGGGCAATGAATACGGCCCGTCGCAAACCACCCTGCGCGCCCTGATCGAACGCGATGCCGGCGCCCTGCTGGGCCTTGCATTGCCGGCCCCCACCGCCTCCGTCCACCCCGCCAAGGAATCCGCCTGATGTCCCCACGCCCCGCCCGCCTGTTGCCCGCTTCATTGGGCGCCGCCCTGCTCTTGGGCGCGGTTGGCGCGCTAAGCACCGGCTGCCAAATGCTGCCGGATCTGCCGCGCGCCCAAGGCGGCGAACTGGTGTTGACCGGCCGCACCGTGCTGGCCAAGGCCGCCACGGTGCTTGAGCGTGATGACCAGCCCACCCTGGCCCTGGATTTTGACCGCGCCTACTACACCTGCGAAGGCACGCAGGCGACGGTCTTTGTCTTGCTGCAAGGCGATGAAGCCAAACCCGCCGCCGCCGCCATCGTGCGCGTGCTGTGGCGCCCCACCGCCGGCAGCACGCCGATCGACGGCCATGCCAGCAACGCCACCTTGCGCGTGCTGCGTTTTGGCGCCACCCAAACCGAAGTCTGGACCGGCGCCGGATTCGTCTTCCTCAAGGACAAACCCAAGAATTTTTACATGACCGGCCAGTGCTGGAATGCCGACATCAACCTGACCGACGCCTCAAACGGCGCCCACGACACCTTGGGCCCGGCCCAAGCCGAGGGCGACTTCACCGCCACCTACGCGCCGGAAAAAGTCGCCGAACTGGTCGGCTTGCTGCAGGCCAAAGAACGGCAGGCTTTCCAACGCAAGCGCCCGTAACCTGATCCGATTCCGACCGCCTCCTCCAACCCACCCACACGCATGCGCACATTCCTCGCCCTGGCCGCCATCGCTTCCACCGCTTTGCTTGCCGCCTGCGACGGGGGCAAGCCGGCCGACCACGGCACCGGGCCGATTCTGATCGGCCATGTCGCCTCCATGACCGGCGACCGCGCGGCCTACGGCGTCTCGACCGACAAGGGCACCCGTCTGGCGCTGGAGGAAATCAACGCCGCCGGCGGCGTCCTGGGCCGCCCGATCACCCTCAAGAACGAGAACGACCAGTCCAAGGTCGGCGAACCCAAGGCCTGCATCGAGAAATTGATCCACAGCGACCATGTGGTCGCCGTGCTCGGGGAATTCGCCTCCTCGGCCAGCCTGGAAATGGCCCCCGTCGCGCAGGAGGCGCAAATTCCGATGGTCTCCTCCGGCTCCACCAATCCGCGCGTCACCGAGAAGGGCGACTACATCTTCCGCGTCTGCTTCATCGACCCCTTCCAGGGCACGGTGATCAGCAAATACGCGCTGGAAAAGGGCTGGAAGAAAGTCGCCGTGCTGACCGAATCCACCAGCGATTACAGCGTCGGACTGACCGAAAATTTCCGCAGGCACTTCACCGGAAGCGGCGGCACGGTGGTGGCCGAGCGCACCTATGCCAAGGGCGACAAGGATTTCAGCGGCGCCCTGCAGGCCCTCAAAAGCGCCGCCCCGGACGCCGTGTTCATCCCCGGCTACTACGGCGACATCCCGCTGATCGTCCGCCAGGCCAGGCAGGCCGGCATCGAGGCGCAATTCCTGGGCGGCGACGGCTGGTGCTCGAACGATCTGATCACGAACGCCGGCCAGGCCATCGAAGGCGGCTGCTTCTGCGACCACCTGGTGACCGAGGGCTTCAAGGCCAAATTCAAGGCCAAATACGGCGAAGAGCCGGATTCGATGGCCGCCCTGGGCTACGACAGCCTGCAAGTGCTGGCCGACGCCATCCAGCGCGCCGGCTCCACCGACGCCGCCAAGGTGCGCGACGCCCTGGCGCAAACCAAGGACTTCTCCGGCGCCACCGGCACCATCACCCTCGACCAGGACCGCAACGCCAGCAAGCCGGCGGCGATCATGACGATCAAGGACGGCAAGTTCGAGCAGCTCACCGTGGTGCAGCCGTAAAGCGACCATGCACTGGCCCCAAATCATCTTCGACGGCCTGTTGCTTGGCGCCATCTACGCCCTGATCGCGCTGGGCTACACGATGGTGTACGGCGTGCTGCGCTTCATCAACTTCGCCCACGGCGAAGTGTTCATGCTCGGGGCCTACGCCGGCATGCTGGCCGCGCCTTCATGCGTCCAATGGTGCGGCGGACCGTCCTTCGGCGCCGCCGCGCTGGTGGTCGCCTTCGCCATGCTGTGCGCGGCGGCGGCGGGCATGCTGATCGAACGCGTGGCCTACCGGCCGCTGCGCGAGCGGCCGCGCATCACCGCGCTGATCACCGCCATCGGCGTGTCGCTGCTGCTCCAGAACATGGCGCAGGTGGTCTTCACCGCCAACCCCAAAAGTTTCCCGCAGACGCTGCCCGACACGGTGTACCACTGCTGCGGCCTGTCGGTGCCGGTGGCCAAGGCCGCCGTGCTGGTGATCACGCCGTTTTTGCTTGGCGCCCTGGTGTTCCTGATCATGCGCACGCGCCTGGGGTTGGCCATGCGCGCCATCGCCCAGAACCCCACCGCCACCGCGCTGATGGGCGTGTCGCCCGACCGCGTGGTGTCCTTCACTTTCGGCATCGGCTCCGCGTTGGCCGGGGCCGGCGGCGCGCTGTACTGCTTCTACTACCCGACGCTCGAGCCGACCATGGGCTTCAAGCCGGGCATGACCGCCTTTGTCGCGGCGGTTCTGGGCGGCATCGGCAGCC
>CAZVNU010000132.1:0-2526 GCA_964628335.1 uncultured Phycisphaeraceae bacterium | reverse complement strand
GCGTCGTCGGCGCGACCCCCGCGTCGGAATACAAGAACGCCGTCACCTTCGCCGTGCTCATCCTGATCCTGCTGTGCAAACCCGCCGGCCTCTTGGGGCGCAACCTGAAGGAGAAAATATGACATGCGCCAAACGCTTCACCGGGCATCCGCGCCTGTGGCTCTTGGCCGCCGTGGCGGCCGCCGCCGCCGTGGCGGCGTTTGCGCCGGCGATGAACCCGTACCACATCACCATCCTCGGCTCCCTTTGCGTGGCGATCATTCTGGCCGTCAGCCTGAACCTGGTGCTCGGCCACACCGGGCAATTCTCGCTCGGCCACGCCGGCTTCATGCCGGTGGGCGCGTTCGCCGCGACCGCCGCCGCCAACCTCATCGGCCGGCAGGACGGCTTGCTTGGCGTCCACGGCCTGCTCGCGGCCTCGCTGCTCGCCGGCGGACTGATGGCCGCGCTGGCCGGCCTTTTGGTCGGCCTTCCTTCGCTGCGCCTGAAGGGCGATTACCTGGCCATCGTCACCCTGGGCTTCGCCGAAATGCTGGTGGTGCTGCTGCAGAACGCCAAGATCCGCATCACCCTCGATCCGGCGTGGCACGCGCGCCTGCCGTGGGTCGGTTCCTCTTCGATCGAGCTGCCCTTCACCCTGGGCATCCCGAAATCCGCCGTGCTGTTCTGGGCGCTGGCCCTGGCCGCCGTCACCCTGTATGTCTGCCAATCGCTGGTGAAATCCGCCTTTGGCCTGGGGCTTTCGGCCGTGCGCGACAACGAGATCGCCGCCGAAGCCTGCGGCATTTCCGCCACCCGCGCCAAGGTGCTGGCCTTCGTCGTCGGCGCCTTTTTCGCGGGTTTGGCCGGCGGCCTGTTCGCCCACGCCACCCGCGCGATCAATCCCGACGCCTTCGGCTTCAACCGTTCGATGGAAGTCGTCCTGATCGTGATCCTGGGCGGCGTGGGGCGCAACTTTGCGGTGGCGGCGGCGGCCATCGGCGTCACCCTGCTGTCGGTGGGCTTCCGCAAGTTGCCGGACCTGTTCCCCGAATCCTCGGGCACCACGCTTGAGATCCTGCAGAATCCGGCCCTGCTGTTCGCGGCGCTGCTGGTCGTGCTGATGATCGTGCGGCCGCAGGGCCTGTTCTCCGACTGGCGCAAACCCACACTGTCGGGAGGCGCCCGTTGAGCACCCCCATCCTCGAGCTCAAGCAAGTCACCGTCCGCTTCGGCGGCCTGACCGCCGTGGACAACCTTTCTTTCGCCATCGAGGCCGACGGCCTGGTGGGCTTGATCGGTCCCAACGGCGCCGGCAAGACCACCGCCTTCAATCTTGTCACCGGCGTCTATGCGCCGACCAGCGGAGAAATCCTGCTCCATGGGAAGCCCATCCACGGCCTGCCCCCCGCCGCCATTTGCGCCTTGGGCGTGGCCCGCACCTTCCAGAACATCCGCCTGTTCCCCTCGCTGTCGGTCATCGACAATGTGCGCGCCGGCCTGCGCCTGCACTTGCGCCAAAGCCCGTGGTCGGCGGTGTGGCGCGGCAAATCGTTCCATCAAAAGGAAGCGCAGGCGACGACCCGCGCCCGCGAACTGCTCGCCCTGTTCAAGCTGGATGACCGCGCCGACGCGCCGTGCGCCGCGCTCTCCTACGGCGACCAGCGCCGGCTGGAAATGGCCCGCGCCCTGGCCCTGAAGCCGCGCCTGCTGCTGCTGGACGAACCGGCCGCCGGCATGAACCCGACCGAGAAGGTCGGCCTGATGAACACCATCCGCCAAATCCAGGCGCAATTCGGACTGGCCGTCCTGCTGGTGGAGCACGACATGAAACTGGTGATGAATGTCAGCCGCCACATCGTGGTGCTCGACCACGGCGTGAAAATCGCGGAAGGCACGCCAGCGCAAGTCCAGCAGAACCCCGAGGTGATCGCCGCCTACCTCGGCGCCGAACACGAAACGGTGGAAGCGGGAGGAGAAGCGATATGAGCGACCGCGCCGCCCCCCAGTTGGAAGTCAAGAACCTGTGCGTCGCCTACGGCGGCATCACGGCCGTCAAGGACATTTCCTTCGCCGTGAAGCCGGGCGAGATCGTCACCCTGATCGGCGCCAACGGCGCGGGCAAGAGCTCCACCCTGCGTGCCATCTCCGGCCTGGTCAAGCCCAAGTCCGGAGCCATCCTTTACGAAGGCGCAAACATCTGCGGCAGGCCCGCCCATTCGATCGTCGCGCTGAAGCTGGCGCAAGTGCCGGAAGGCCGCATGATCTTCCCCGCCCTTTCCGTCGAGGAAAATTTGCGCATGGGTGCCTACCTGCGCCGCGACAAGGCGGGCGTGGCGCAGGATCTGGCGTTCTGCTTCAACCTGTTCCCCCGCCTCAAAGAGCGCCTTTCCCAGCAGGCCGGCACCATGAGCGGCGGCGAGCAGCAGATGCTGGCCATCGGCCGCGCCCTGATGGGCCGGCCCAAACTGCTGATGCTCGACGAACCCTCGCTTGGCATCGCCCCCATCCTGGTGCGCTCCATCTTCAATGCCTTGGTGCAGATCA
>CAZVNU010000131.1:4926-6523 GCA_964628335.1 uncultured Phycisphaeraceae bacterium | reverse complement strand
AGTCGCTGGTGCAGTTGCTGATTTCGCTGCGGATTTGCGTGATGCGGGCCTGGATGTCTTTGGAGGCGCCGGCACCCTCGATGATGGTGGTGTTGTCGCCATTGACGATCAATTTCTTGATCATGCCCAACTGGCCCAACTCGACCTTGTCCAGCTCGATGCCCAGATCCTTCATGATGGCCGCTCCGCCGGTCAACACGGCGATGTCTTCGAGCATGGCTTTGCGGCGGTCGCCGTAGCCGGGGGCCTTGACGGCCACCACCTGCAGCACGCCGCGCAGCTTGTTCATGACCAGGGTGGTCAGGGCTTCGCCTTCGATGTCTTCGGCGATGATCAGCAAAGGTTTCTTGGCGGCGATGACTTTTTCAAGCAAGGGCACCAGTTTTTGCAGCGAGGAGATTTTGTCTTCGAAAATCAGCACCAGGCACTTTTCCAATTCGACGGTCATCTTGTCGGCATTGGTGATGAAGTTGGGCGACAGGAAGCCGCGGTCGAATTGCATGCCTTCGACCACATCGACATAGGTTTCCAGCGACTTGCCTTCTTCCACGGTGATGACGCCGTCCTTGCCGACCTTTTCCATGGCATCGGCCATGATCTTGCCGATTTCAAGGTCGTTGTTGGCAGAGATGGCGGCCACATTTTCGATGTCCTTGCGGCCCTTGATCTTGGTGGCGCGGGCATCGATGTCCTTGGCCGAGAAAGCCACGGCCTTTTTGATGCCGCGCACCAGGGCGTTGGCATCGGCACCGGCGACCAGGTGGCGCAGGCCTTCCTTGAAGATGGCTTCGGCCAGCACGGTGGAGGTGGTGGTGCCGTCGCCGGCCTTGTCGCTGGTCTTGCTGGCGGCTTCTTTCACCAGTTTGGCGCCCATGTTTTCGGTCTTGTCGCGCAGTTCGATTTCTTCGGCGACCGACACGCCGTCCTTGGTGACGGTCGGCCCGCCCCAAGACTTGTCGAGCACGGCATTGCGGCCGCGCGGACCCAGGGTGGCTTTGACGGCATTGGAAAGTTTTTCAACACCGGCAAGCAGTTTTGTGCGGGCGTCGGATTCGAAGGTGAGTTCCTTCACGGCCATGATGGGGCTCCTAGGGGAGGGGAAAGTGATGAGAGAAAGAGTTCGGAGAGAGAGCAAACCGCTTGCCAATGGCAGACGGTTTGACGCAAGCGCGGCATTTTATTGTAAAAAATGGGGTTAGGTATATGGCTCCGGCCCTGTCGCGGGGCCGGAGCAGAGGGGGTGTCTGCCATGCTGGCAGGGAGTGGGTGTCTTGGAGGTGGGGCTGGCAGCAAAAGATGGCGGTTGGGGGCTGGGCTGCCGGGGGGGGCGAACCGAGGCCATGGCGTGAAAAAGGCTGCTTTGGGCAGCCTTGTTCGTGGATTCATCATGTTCCCGCCCGCTCACGCCAAGATCGGCTTGATCACATGCCCCGCCACATCGGTCAACCGGTAATCGCGGCCCTGGTTGCGGAAGGTCAGGCGCTCGTGGTCGATGCCCAGGCAGTGCAGCATGGTGGCGTGCAGGTCGTGGACATCGGTGGGGTTCTCGGTGATGTTGTAGGAGAAGTCGTCGGTCGCCCCATAGGAGATGCCGGGC
>CAZVNU010000131.1:0-4916 GCA_964628335.1 uncultured Phycisphaeraceae bacterium | reverse complement strand
CGCAGGTCTTTGAGCAGGGCGCCCTGGGCCTGGTCCACATCCTGGCATTGCAGCGGCAGGTCGTGCACCACCGAGCCGTGGTGGTCCCAGCCGCGGTGGTAGAGCTGGATGTAGCGCACGCCGCGCTCGGCCATGCGCCGGGCCATCAGGCAGTTGTAGGCGTAGGTGCCGGGCTTTTTCACATCCGGGCCGTACGAGGCCAGCGTGGCCTCGCTTTCGTCCGAGAAATCGGTCAGGTCAGGCACGCTGGTCTGCATGCGGTAGGCCATCTCGTACTGCGCGATGCGGGCCAGCACTTCGGCGTCGCCGTTTTGCTCGGCTTCGCGTTTGTTGATCGCGCCGATCATGTCAAGGGTTTGGCGGCGGTCGTCGCGGCGTACGCCCTTGGGGTCGCTGAGGTAGAGCACCGGATCGCTGCCGGCGCGGAACTGCACGCCCTGGTGCTCGCCGGGCAAGAAGCCGGCGCCCCACAGGTGCGAGAACAAGGCCTGGGCCTGGCCGCGGCCCTGGCTGATCATGACCACGAAGGTGGGCAGGTTGGCGTTGGCGCTGCCAAGGCCGTAGGACAGCCAGGCGCCGATGGCCGGGCGGCCGGCAATCTGGTGGCCGGTCTGCATGAAGGTGACGCCCGGGCCGTGGTTGATCTGCTCGGTGTGCATGGATTTGATCATGCAGAGTTCATGGGCCATGGAACCGGTGTGCTTGAGCAGGTCGGAGACCCACAGGCCATCCTGGTTGTTTTGGTATTTCTGGAAGTTGAAGATCGATGGGGCGATCGGCAGGCCGTTGCCTTGGCTGGCGGTCATGCCGGTCAGGCGCTGGTTGCCGCGCACCGAGTCGGGCAGCTGTTGCTTGAACATGGATTTCAAGCCGGGCTTGTGGTCGAAGGTGTCCAGTTGCGAAGGGGCACCTTCCATGTACAAATGGATGACGCGCTTGGCGGTGGGCTTGTGGTGCGGTGCACCAAGGCTCCCCTGGCCAAGGCCCTCGGGCATGCCGTCGGCAGTGGCGGCTGAAGCGGGGGCGGCGGGGGAGGCCAGGGCCTTATCGGCGCCAAGCAATTGCGTCAGCGCGGTGCCGCCAAGCAGGCCAAGTCCGCCGCCGGCCGCGCCCTTGAGCATGGAGCGGCGGTTGAAGTTGAACCAGTGGTTGTAGAGGGGGTGGTCGTTTTGCATGGGGTCAGTCCCTGACGAGGGTTTGGTCCAGATTGAGCACGGTGTTGGCGACGAGCATCCAGGCCGCCAGTTCGGCCGGGTTGGCGTTCTTGGCCGCCGGCGCCGGCGAATCGGAAGCGCCTTCTTCAAGCAGGGCGGCGGCATCCTGGGGGGCGCCGGCGTAGCGGGCCAACAGCGTTTGCAGGCCGGCTTCCAGCGTTTTCAGGGTTTCCGCCGACGGCCGGCGGCCGGCGCCGTGGCGGAACAGCAGGGTCAGGCGCTCGGGTGTGGTGGTGGCCTCCTTGAGCGACCGCTCGGCCAAAGCGCGGGCGCAAACCAATTGCTGGCGGTCATTGAGCAGGGCGAGGGCCTGCAGCGGTGTGTTGGTGTTGGTGCGGTGCGGCTGGCAGAAGGTGCGGTCCGGCGCATCGAACAGGCCGGCCGAGGGTTGCGGGCAGGTGCGGTTGACGAAGGTGTACACGCTGCGGCGGCGCAAATCGGTGCCCTTGCTTGGCACATAGCGGTAGGTGTTGACATTCGGTCCGTTGGCGCGCTCCTCCCACAGGCCGGGCGGCTGGTAGGGGTACACCGGTTCGCCGCCCAATTGCTCGTGCAGCAGGCCGGAGGCGTACAACGCCTGGTCACGCAGGGTTTCGGCACCCAGGCGCAGGCGCGGGAAACAGCCCAGCCAGCGGTTGCCGGAATCTTTGGCCAGCAGGTCCGGGCGCGCCGCAGCCGCCTGGCGGTAGGTGGCCGAGGTGACGACGGTGCGCCACACATGTTTGATGCTCCAGGGCGTGGTTTTGCCATCGCCATCGCGCAGTTCGCAGGCCAGCCAGTCGAGCAGTTCCGGATGGCTGGGGTAGTCTCCCTGGAGCCCGAAGTCGTCGACCGTCTTGACGATGCCGGTGCCGAAGAGTTGCGCCCACCACAGATTGACCGCCACGCGGGCGGTGAGCGGGTTGTCCTTGGCGGTCATCCATTGCGCCAGACCCAACCGGTTGGCCGGCGCCCCGGCCGGCAGCGGATTGAGCACCCGCGGCGGGTGGCGCGTTACCGGATGGTCTTTTTCGGGCAGGTCGTATTGGCCGCGGGTCAGGATGAAGGCTTCCTTGGGTTTGGGCAATTCGTCCATCACCATGACATGCGCTTTGGGGCCCCCTGGCGCCAAGGGCGAAGCCACCGCGATGAGCGGTGCAAAGGCCGGGCCCATGTCGTTTTCATGGTGCTTTTCCGAGGACGAATTGAAATAGGCCTTGAGCGCGTAGAAGTCTTCCGTCGGCAACGGGTCGAACTTGTGGTCGTGGCAGCGGCAGCAGCCGATGGACAGGCCCAGCATCGCGGTGCCGACGGTCTGCACCCGGTCGCAGGCGTATTCGTTGAGGTATTCCTCCGCGATGGTGCCGCCTTCCACGGTGATCGGGTGGTTGCGGTTGAAACCGGTGGCCAGTTTCTGCGCTTCGGTGGCATCGGGCAACAGGTCGCCGGCCAACTGCTCGGTGAGGAATTGGTCGTAGGGCTTGTCGTTGTTGAAGGCCTGGATCACCCAGTCGCGCCACGGCCACATGGTCCGTTTGCTGTTGTGCAGATAGCCGTGGCTGTCGGCGTAGCGGGCGGCATCGAGCCAGGGGGAAGCCATGCGCTCGCCAAAGCGCGCGGATGCCAGCAAGCGGTCCACCTGTTTTCCGTAGGCATCGGCCGAGGTGTCGGCCAGGAAGGCGTCGGTTTCTTCCGGCGTGGGCGGCAGGCCGGTCAGGTCGAGCGTCACGCGGCGCAGCAGGGTTTCTTTGTCGGCTTCCGGCGAGGGCGCCAGGCCTTCGCTTTCCAACTTGGCCAAGATGAAAGTGTCGATGGGGTTTTTGCCCCAGTCCTTCTGCTTCACTTGCGGCAGGGCCGGGCGGGCGGGCGGCACAAAGGCCCAATGTTTTTCATACTTGGCGCCTTCGGTGATCCAGCGTTTGAGGATCTCCTTCTCGGCGCTCGACAGGGTCTTGTGCGAAGAGGGGCGCGGCATCACCTCGTCCGGGTCCGTGCTGGTGATGCGCTTCCAGGCTTCGCTTGCTTCGGGCTTGCCGGGAACGATGGGGATGCGGCCGCTGCTCTTGTGCACGGCGTAGGCGGTTTCGGGCTGGTCCAGGCGAAGTCCCGCCGCATCGGCTTTTTTGTCATCCGGCCCGTGGCAGCCGATGCACTTGTCCGAAAGGATCGGCCGCACATCGCGGTTGTAATCCAAGGGCGCCAAAGCGACCGGTTTGGCGGCGGTTGGTGCGGCGGTCTGCGCGGCGGGTGCGGGCGCTTGTTCGCCGCAGCCCACCAGCAGCATGGCCGGAGTGAGGGCGGCAAGGCAGGCGAGCAGGCGCAAGGTGGTGGCGGGGGAGTGATTCATACCTGCACAGTATGGCCGGTTCGCCAATTAAAACCAACACCGAAATCAAAAAAAAGTACACTTCATTAACCTATTGACGATGTTTTCATTCCTTTTACGATAATCCAGGTGTGTTATGCGCCCCAAAATTGAGTTGGTCAAATCGGATCCGCAGACCTCGCTGGCGTGCTTCCGGCGGGTGGAAAAAGAGTTCCCTTTCGCTTGGCACCGCCATCCTGAATTGGAATTGGTGCTGATTGAAGCCGGCAGCGGATCGCGCTTTGTCGGCGACCACATCGGGCATTACAAGGCGGGCGATCTGGTGTTGCTGGGGCCGGATCTGTCGCAAACCTGGCAGTCCGAGACGCCGGGGGCCGACGGCTTGAGCCGCGCCACCGTGGTGCAGTTCGGCCTGGGGGGGGCGCTTGGCCATTGGCTGCTGCATGCGCCCGAAATGACGCAGGTGCGCAAATTGCTCGAGCGGGCCAAGCGCGGCTTGTTCTTTCCCATGAATCGCGGGCTCAAACCGGTTTTGGCGCAAATTTCCGCCATGCCGGATTTGTCCCCGGTGGCCAAGGTGGGAGCCTTGTGCGAAGTGCTCGATACCTTGGCCAGTCGGCCGGCCGAGCCGCTGGCCACCGGCGAAGTCGCCGTGCTCGACAAGCGCGCCGCCGGCCGCCTGGACCAGGTGCTCAGCCATGTGCAGGCGCATTTGGGCGGCGACATTCAAATGGCGGTTGTGGCCCGCTTGGCCAATATGACCACGCCGGCCTTTTGCCGTTTTTTCAAACGCGCCACCGGGCGCACCTTCAGCGAACACCTCAATGAATTGCGCCTAGGCAAGGCCGCCCGCCTGCTGGTGGAAACCGATTTTCCGGTGGCCAATGTCGCCGCCCAGACCGGTTATGCCAATGCCTCGTATTTCTTCCGGCGCTTCCGCGCCAAATACGGCGTGAGCGCCCTGCAATACCGCAAGCGCCACGGGTAAAAAGGCGGCCAAGGGTGCCGATATACTTCCCGTTTCCACCATCCCTTTGCCCCATTCCATGCAAAACCCCATGCCAGAAGAAGCCGACACCGCAAAAATCCTCGCCTCGCTTGGCCAAGTCTGGATCGACGGCAAGTTGGTGCCCTCCGCGCAAGCCAGCGTGTCGGTGATGGACCACGGCCTGCTGTACGGCGATGGCGTGTTCGAGGGCATCCGTTCCTACAACGGGCGGATCATGAAGTTCGAGACCCATTTGCGCCGCCTGTACGAATCGGCGCGCGCCATCCGCATGGTGATTCCGTATGCCCAAGAAGAATTGGCCGCCGCCGTGCGCCAGACTTTGGCCGCCAACAATCGCCAAGACGGCTATGTGCGCCTGTGCGTCACCCGCGGCATCGGCGAAATGGGC
>CAZVNU010000130.1:1057-6550 GCA_964628335.1 uncultured Phycisphaeraceae bacterium | reverse complement strand
CCCCACCCGCAAATCCGGCGGGCGGCTCGATGCCGCCCGCCGGACGCCTGTCGGCGACCTCTTTGCCGTCCGGGGCATTGAGCCCAGGACGGCATTTGCGGGTGGGGACACCCGCGCTCCAACACCCGCCAGTCCTGGCCCAACGGGCTCTGGTGTACCATCCCGCCCTCCCCATTCCAAGGCCCCTTCCATGCTTTCCCTCACCCGCCGCATTGGCGAAGAAATCCAGTTCAGCGACGCCTATGGCGTGATCGCCACCCTGACCCTGATCGAAGTCAAAGGCGAGGAAGCGGCGGTCTTCGCCTTCGCCCCCTTGGGCGAGGATGTGGTCTGCCATGAAGTCCCGCGCAAGGGGGATGTCGAGCTGTGCAACGGCGCCGGTGTGATGGGCTCGGTGCGGGTGACCGACCTGATCGGCGGGGTGCGGGCCCGGCTGGCCTTTGATTTTCCGCGCGACATCAAATTGAAGTGAACGCCGTTTGCCCCGATTTAATCTGGCCTTCATGTACCACGGCAGGTAGCATCCGCTTTTCATCGGCTTTTTGAAAGGTGGATGCCGTGCGCGCGTTGCTCAAACTCAAACTCCATTGGCAGATCCTCATCGCGCTCACGCTGGCGCTGGCCGTGGGTCTGTCGGTCAAAAACGGGTTGGGCCCTGGGCACCGGGCCACCGGCCACCTGCTGTCGGCCTGCGATTATTTCGGCAAGCAAATGTTCATGGGCCTGCTGCAGATGATCATCGTGCCGTTGATCGTGCCGTCCATCATTTGCGGCATGATGGGGTTGGGTGATGAAAAAAACTTCGGCCGCTTGGGCCTCAAGACCCTGGTCTATTACACCGTTAGCGGATTGGTCGCGGTGCTGACCGGCCTGTTGCTGGTCAACCTGATTCAACCAGGCCATGTCGACCCTGCAACCGCCAATAAGATTTTGGCACAACAGCATGTGCCGGAAAATTTGAATGCGGTGGCGCACAACGCGTCAGGCAATGACTTGTTGGGCATTTTTGTGCGCATGATCCCGACCAATGTGATGGATGCCTTGGGCCACAACGGCCAATTGCTGGGGGTGATTTTTTTCTGCATCCTGTTCGGCCTGTTCGCCGCCCGCCTGCCGGAGCACTTCCGCAAAACGCAGAAAAACCTGTGGGAAGGCTTGCTGGCCATCATGACCAGGATCACCGACCTGGTGATCCGCCTCTCCCCCATCGGGGTGTTCGCCTTGGTCACGCCCATCATCATTGAAACGGGTGTTGATGCGTTTGCGCCATTGGCCAAATTTTTCATCACGGTGATGCTGGGCCTTGGCCTGCATACTTTTGTCTCACTGCCTGTCGCGCTCAAGTTGTTCGGCCTGTCTCCAAAAAAACATTTCCAGGCCAGCGCGCCGGCGCTGCTGATGGCGTTCTCCACCGCCTCCTCCGCCTCCACCTTGCCGGTCACGCTGGAGACGATGGAAAAACGCGGCGGCATTTCCAACCGCATCTGTGGCTTCACCCTGCCGCTTGGGGCCACCGTCAACATGGATGGCACCGCCTTGTATGAATGCGTGGTGGTGATGTTCATCTACCAGTTCTACAGCGTCACCACCGGCATGACCCTCACGCTGGCCGACCAATTCTATGTGGCGATTCTGGCACTGATGACTTCAATCGGCGTGGCCGGCATTCCTTCCGCCAGCCTGGTGGCCATCACGCTCATTCTTGGCGTGCTCAAACTGCCCATCGAAGCCATCGGCCTGGTGTGGGTGGTCGACCGCGTGTTGGACATGTGCCGCACCAGCGTCAATGTGTTCAGCGACACCTGCGGCGCGGCGATCGTCGCCAAGTCGGAGGGCGAAACCAACCTGTACCCCGAATTGGACGGGTCGCCGGTCGCCGTCAAGTGATGGTCGGCGCGCCCTCACTTGATGGTGCCGTCTTCCAGCCAGGCGCAATCGCCGGCGATGACGCTTTGCGCCAGTTGGTGGCCGGCGCGGTCGGCGTTGTGCGACACGCCGGCGAACAGCACATCAATCTTGAGTTTGGCGCGCTGGCCGAAATGGTCGGCCAGATTGACCGCCTCGGGCGTGTTCAGCGATTGGGCGTAAGCGCATGCCGCGCATAGGGCGAACAACTCGGTGCCGATGTCCACAAAGCGCGCCAGCAAAATCTGCTGACGCTCCAGCTTGGGGCCGTGCTTGACCATGGCATGGAACATCACCCGCGCCAAACGCGCGGCGGTGTGCGAGGCATAGGCCACGAGCGGGGCCAATTGCCCGTGGCGCGGGCCGCCGTGGGCGGCGCCGCCAAGCAGCAGGCCCGGATACCAGCGCGCGTAAAACTTGGCGGCGGTCAGGGCGGACCTGGCGCGGTCTTTGAACGCCTTGCGGCTGTCCATCGCCGGCGCGCCGAGTTTGAGATGGGTGTCGAGGGCTTCGCGGGCGATGAACAGGCGCATGATTTCGCTGCTGCCCTCGAAGATCAGGTTGATGCGGCAATCGCGCAGCATGCGCTCGAGCGCCCACGGCTCCTCGCCCCGGGCCGCCAGCGATTGCGCCGTTTCGTAGCCGCGGCCGCCGCGGATTTGCAGGGCCTCGTTCACATGCTCCCAAGCCCGTTCGGCGGCCCACATTTTGCACATGGCGGCCTCGATGCGGATGTCTGAGTTCTTGTCTTTGTCCACTTGCGCGGCGGTGTAAAAAGTCATCGCCTCCATGGCGAAGGTTTCCGCCGCCATGCGGGCGATTTTGTCGGCGATGGCGCCGTGCTTGCCGATGGCACAGCCCCATTGCACCCGGTCGTGGGACCACGCGCGCGAAATGGCCAGGCATTTTTTCGAGAAGCCGGTGCAGGCCGCCGGCAGGGTCAGGCGGCCGGTGTTGAGGGTGGACAGCGCAACCTTCAAGCCCTTGCCCTCGGCCAGCAGAATGTTGGCGCGCGGCACTTTGACATTGTGGAAATGGATCACGCCGTTGTACAGCGCCTTCAACCCCATGAAGTGGCAGCGGTGCTTGATCTCGATGCCGGGGGTTTTCATGTCCACGATGAAGGCGGTGATGCGGGTCTTCTCCGGCGCGTCGCCGGGCAGGGCCGGGGTCTTGGCCATCACCACGATCACGCCGGCCTTCAGGCCGTTGGTGCACCAGACTTTTTCGCCGTTGATCAAAAAGTGCGCGCCGTCGGCGGTGGGCGCCGCGGTGGTTTCCATCTTGGCCGGATCCGAGCCCACGCCTTTTTCGGTCAGGGCGAAGGCCGACACTTCGCCCTTGGCAAAGCGCGGCAGGAACTCGGCCTTTTGCGCCTCGGTGCCGAACATCAGCAGGGGCTGCGGCACGCCGATGGACTGGTGCGCCGACACCAAGGCGGTGAGGTTGGAGCAATACGAACCCAGCAGCATGCCCACGCGGCAGTAATTGGTTTGCGACAGGCCAAGGCCGCCGTACTGCCGGGGAATTTTGATGGCGAAGGCCTTGAGTTTGGCCAGGCCGGCGAACACTTCCGGCGGCACTTCGCCATCGGCGTCGATCTGGTCCGGGTTGACATGGGCGCGCAAAAAAACCTCCAGCTCGGCCAAGAAGGCGTCGCCGCGCGCCTTTTCGCCCGGCTCGGGTTGCGGCCACGGATGCATGGCATGAATGTCGCAGCGGCCCATGAACAAGCCGCCGGCAAAGGCATGCGAGGCATCGCCGCCGTCGCGGGCCGACTCGGTCAGTTCCAGCGCGGCCTTCTGGCCGCTGGACATTTTGGAGGTGTCGATGACGGAAGCGGTTTCGGTGGCTGCGGCGGAGTTGGATTCGGTGGACATAAAGGTGATCCTGGAAATGGTTTTTGCCGACGAGCCCTGAGCGCAAGCTCAGGGGATGAAATGCCGTTCCCACCGTATCCCCCTGAGCTTGCGCTCAGGGCTCGTGGTCGGCCGCTTCGCGGCTCTCCCCAAAAATCTTCCCGCCATCCGCCGCCAATTTCTCCAGCAGCGCGCACGGGGCGTAGTGCGTTTCACCGCCTTTGACCAAGGCCTGCATGGCGGTCACCAGTTGGGCGGCGCCCACCGCATCGGCGTGGCGCAAGGGGCCGCCCCTGAAGGGCGCAAAGCCGGTGCCCATCACCATGGCGAAATCGATCATGGCGGCATCTTCGGCCAACCCCTCTTCCAAACAGCGGGCGGCCTCGTTGACCATCAGCAGCACCATGCGCTCCTGCAATTGCGCCCGGGTCAAGGCGGCCATTTTCATGCCGCTGACGAAGCGGTCGGCGCCATGGTTGACTTTGACCTTGCCGCCGGCGCCGTGCAGGTAAAAACCCTGGTTGGTTTTTTTGCCAAGCAAGCCGGCCTTGAGCATCGGCGCGATGGCGCCCGGCACGCCCATGCGCGGGCCAAAGGCCGCACCCAGGGTGGCGGCCACATCTTCGGCCACATCCAAGCCGACTTCGTCCATCAGGCGCAGCGGCCCCATCGGCATGCCGAAAGCCAGCATGGCGCGATCCACTTCCTCCACCTTGGCGCCCTGGTCGAAAAAGCGGGCGGCCTCCAGCATGTAGGGCATCAAAATGCGATTGACCACAAAGCCGGGGCTGTCTTTGACCACCACCGGCAACTTGCCCATCTTGCGCACCTGGGCCTGCGCCATGTTCACCACCTCGGGCCGGGTGTGCCGGCCCACCACCACTTCGACCAATTGCATTTTGTGGACCGGATTGAAAAAGTGAATGCCCACCACCCGGCCCGGATCGCCGGTCGCCTCCGACAATTCGGTGATCGACAGCGCCGAGGTGTTGGTGGCCAGAAGGGTCTGCGGGCCTGCCTGCCCATCCAATGCCTGAAAGATTTTTTTCTTGAGTTCCATCTTCTCCACCGCCGCTTCGATCACCAGATCGCAGCGGGAGAGCGGCACCGGCGCCGGCGCGGGGGTGATGCGGTCCCAGGCGTCGCGCGCCTCTTTGGCTTTGAACACGCGCCGGTTGGAGAGCAGTTTTTCGATGCGGCCCATGCCGGCGCCGACCTTGGCCGCATCCAGATCGCGCAGGATGACCCGCATGTTTTTGGCGGCCAGCCACTGGGTGATGCCGGCGCCCATCACGCCGGCGCCGATGACGGCAACCGACGGGCTGGCCGGCACCACCACCCGCGCGCCGCCGCCGTTTTTGGCCCGCTCGGTCTGAAAGAACAACCCCATCAAATGGCGGCAGGCCGGGGTTTTCGCCAAGCGCAAGGTGGCTTCAAGCTCGCGGGCAAATGAAGCCTGTGCGCTGCCACGGCAGGCGGCGGACACCACCTGCAACGCTTCCAGCGCGGCCGGATAGTGGCCGTGGGTTTTTTTCAAAATCTGGCGGCGCACCCAGGGCGTCAGGACCGGCGCCAGCACGGTATGCACCGGACAGCCGCGCTGCGTGATGCAGGCGTCGGCGGCGTCCTCCATATCCGCCCGCGCGGCGTCGCCCTCGAAGTAGACCCTACGCAGGTCCGCGGCGCCGCGTGTGTCCAGCACGAAGCGCAGAAAGCTGCCCGCGAGGGT
>CAZVNU010000130.1:0-1047 GCA_964628335.1 uncultured Phycisphaeraceae bacterium | reverse complement strand
CACCGGCAGCGCCACCCGCTTGGAGTGCGCTTGGCGCAAAATGGCGGCGATCGCCGCCGCCGGCAGGGCGGCTTTGGGCACGATCTCGTCAATCATGCCCAGCCGCTTGGCGGAAGACGCCGACGGCGTTTTGCCGCCCAAAATGATGTCCAAGGCTTTGGGCAAACCGATCAAACGCGGCAACCGGGTGGACCCGCCCCAGGCCGGCAAAATGCCGAGGTTGACTTCGGGCAAGCCGATTTTGGTGGCTTTGTCCGGTGTGGCGATGCGCCAATCGCAGGCCAGGGCCATCTCGTAACCGCCGCCCATGCAGGCGCCGTGGATGGCCGCCACCGTGTGCATCGGCAACATCCTCAACCGCAGGAACAACCGTTGCCCGCGCGCGATGAACCGGCGCAGGCCGTCGGCGTCGAGCGTGTGCAATTGCTTCAAGTCGGCGCCGGCCACAAACACCGATTCTTTGGCGCTGATCAGAATGACGCCCTTGATGGCGCCCTCGGGTTGGTTTTCCAAGAAACTCAAATGGCGTTCCAATTCGTCCAGCGTTTGCAGGTCAAACACATTGGCCGACGACTCCGGCCGGTTGAAAACCAGCGAGCAAAAGCCTTCGGTGATTTCGCGGCGGATGTTGCGCGGCGCATCGTCCTCCTCCACCGGGGCGGCCCAGGGCGTTCCGGTCGGCACAAAGGCGGCGGGCACGGCCTCCCCGTGCAGATCACTTGGCGTGGGGTCCTGCGCGCTCATGGGTGGCTCCTTTCGGCTTGCAAACCGTGCAGCAAATCGGTGACATGGCCGATCGGTCCGACCGTGCTGGCTTGGGAGGAAGAACCGGCGGAGCCATGCATCGCCTCCAGCCACAAGGCCGCACCCTGGCCGCCGCCCACGCAGGCCGACACCAGGGCGGTCCTGGCCTGGCGACGGCGCAACTCAAGCAGCGCGGTCAGCACCAGCCGCGCGCCGCTGGAACCCACCGGATGGCCCAGCGCGATCGAGCCGCCGTTGACATTGAGTTTGGCCTCCGGCACCGGTTGGCCTTCGGCGGCCAGC
>CAZVNU010000129.1:2123-6570 GCA_964628335.1 uncultured Phycisphaeraceae bacterium | reverse complement strand
GGGGATTTGTCGGTGACGGTGCCTGCGTCGTCCAATCAGGAGGAAGCCCGTGCCAGATTGGGTTTGGGGGGCAAGCCGGTATGTCTGATGTTTGGCGCGGTGGATCCGTACAAGGGGATTGAAGAGGTGTTGGCCGCGTGGGCTCAGGCTGGCGAAACGGACATGGAATTGGCGATTGTGGGCGGGGTCAAAAATTCAGCATATGCGGCGCATTTGCGCGCGCAGGTGGCGGCCATGCCCAATGGCACCTCTGTTCATCTGCATTTGCAACGGGTGGAAGACCAGGCCTTGGCCGATTGGATGACGGCGGCGGATTGCATGTTGTTCAATTACCGTCGGATTTTGACCTCCGGTTCGGCCTGCCTGGCCCGCAGTTGGGGGGTGCCGATTGCCATCCCTGCCCGGCTTGCCACGGTGGATTTGATGGAGCCATGCGTCAATGTGGTGCGGTTTGAAAATGCGCCGGGAAGTATGCTGGTGGCGATTGGACAGGCGATGGCGGCGGGGCATTTGCCGGAGGAGGCGGCGCGTTACCGGGCGGCCACGGCCTGGACTGAGGTGGCCCGCCGGACGGCGGAGGTGTATCAGGGGGTACTGGCGAACCGCCAAGGAGCGCGGGCATTTTGCCCGCAAGGTCGTGCTTGATTTTCTTGCGGGCAAAATGCCCGCGCTCCTGACAATACAATTCCGCCCATGCGTTTTTCCGTCATCATCCCCTTGCACAATGCCGAAGCGACCCTGGCCGAAACCTTGGCCACGGTGGCGGCGCAAACGCTTCAACCTGTCGAGGTGATCGTGGTGGATGACGGATCCCAAGACCGCTCGGCGGAAATTGCCCAAAACTCCGGCGTGATCACCAAAATCCTGTTCTCCGATGCCCGCAATGCGGCTGAGACGCGCAATGTCGGCATTCGCGAGGCGACGGGGGATTGGATCGCCTTGTTGGATGCGGATGATGTGTGGGAACCGACTCATTTGGCGCAGGCGGCGGAAATGTTGGCCAAGTCCGATGCCGTGGCCTTCATGGCCAATCACTTGTGGTTGACGGCCAAGGATGGCCTTCACCCCATCCCCGAAGGCTTGCGGCCCAAATTGACCGAATCGTGCGCCTCATTGCCCGCGATGCGTTATGTGGAGGAGTTGGCGCGCCAATTCCATTTCGGCCATTCCACGGTGATTTACCGGCGTGATCGCTTGCTGGAAGTCGGCTTGTTCAACCCCGAGCAAAAACGCCGGCATGACATTGAATTGTGGTTGCGCACGATTGCTGGCAAAACCTGGGCTTGGGACACGCGCATCCACGCCGCCTACCGGGTGGATACGCCGGGCAGCATTTCCAAATCGGTGGTGGAATGCGAGAACTATTACCTGCGCGCCTTGCTGCGGCACAAGGCGACTTTTGTCTGTCCGGCCATGGCGCACTTGCTGCGCACCCATGCGCGGCGGGCGATGAGTTTGTCGTTTGTAGACGGTAATCCGGCTCTCTTTCGCGAGGCGCGGACGCTTGGCGCAAGGTTCGTGCCGTGGTATTTCCGCCTGGTTTACGGCGCGGCATCCGTTTGCCCGGGAGTGTTGCGCGCGGCCATCCGCCTGAAGCGCAAGTGGGTGTGGCGGAAATAAGGAGCGCGAGCATTCCGCTCGCAATACTCCCGTCTTTCCGTCCTCTGTTTTTCAAAACAGGATGCAGTTCCATGCAAATCCTTGCGAGCAACATGCTCGCGCTCCTACAATCCCGCCCATGCTTTTTTCCGTCATCATTCCCGCCCATAACCGCGAAAAACTCGTGGGCGCGGCTTTATGTTCGGTGATGGCGCAAACATTCACCGATTGGGAATGCATCGTGGTGGATGACGGATCCACCGACGGCACCCGTTTCAGTGTGCAGATGATCCATGGCATTTTGAAGGGGGTGGCGGAAAAGGAAAAGACGCCGGAGCCGCGTATCCGGCTGATCGCGCAGGCCAATGGCGGTCCGGGCGCGGCGCGCAACCGGGGAGCATTGGAGGCAAAGGGCAAATACTTGGCCTTTTTGGATAGTGATGATTTGTGGATGCCCTGGACGCTGGAGACCTATCGCGAGGCGCTGGAGAAGGCAGGATGGCCGGAGTATTTGGCCGGTCCGTTGCGCAATTTTTCGCAGGAAGAAAATGTGAAAAAATGGACGCGGGAGCCGTTGCGGATGGAGGTGTTTCACGATGCAATCGAGGCCTGCGCACACGGACAGGTGGTGGCTGGCGTGCCGATGACGGTGGTTTTGGCCGCGGCTTTCTGCCGTGTCGGCGGGTTCCTGGAAGACCGTTTGAATGCGGAGGATCATGATCTGACCCTGCGCCTTGGCGATTGCCGTGGCTTTGCCGCCGTGCGGGAGCCTGTGACGGTGGCCTATCGCCAGCATGGGGATCAGGAGACGGCCAGCCAGTCCAAAGCCATCTCGGGAATGCTGAGGCTGGTGGCCCGCGAGAAGGCGGGGGTGTATCCAGGAGGCTCTGCGCGGGCGGACGAGCGGCGGTCCATCATCGCCGCCCATGCCAGGCCGGCTTGTCTGGCGGCCCTGCGCTCGCGGGAGTTCCGTTTGGCTTGGCGGCTGTACGGCGCCACCTTGGGATGGCAGTTGGCGGCCCGGCGGTGGAAATTTGTGCTTGGGTTCCCTCTGCTTTTTGTCAAACAAACCTGTACCCTTTCCGCATGAGTTGCGCCAACCTGATCTTGCGCCTGCCGATTTCCTTCGCTTCCCGCATTCGAAGGCTGTGGTTTGGCCTGCTCGGCGTTCATTTCACCGGTCGGGCCGATTTGCGCCGCATTTCCATTCCGCGTAATCCGTGGGATGTTTCACTTGGCGCTTGCGCCTTGGATGACGGCGTGGTGCTGTTGACCAGCGGCGGGAAAACGGGCAGCCCGCGCATTGTGATCGGCGACGGCGTGTACATCAACCGTTGGACCATGCTCGATGCCTCCGAGAGAATTGAAATCAGCGACGGCGTGATGATCGGCCCGCATGTTTACATCGCCGACCACGACCACGGCACGGCGCCGGGCATGAATGTGGGCGCGCAGCCGCTGGTCTCGGCGCCTACCCGCATTGGCAAGGGCGCTTGGTTGGGGGCCCATGTGTCGGTTCTTAAGGGCGTCACCATCGGCGAAGGCGCGGTGGTGGGGGCGGGGGCGGTGGTCACGCGCGATGTGCCGGCGGGCGCGATTGCGGCCGGGGTGCCGGCCAAGGTCGTCGGTTGGCGGGATAAAAACAAGCGGGAGACGGCGTGAGCGCAGCATCTCCGTTGATTTCCGTTGCCGTCCCGACCCGCAACCGCAAGGATGAATTGCGCCGCACGCTGTTGGCGCTCAAGGCGCAAACGGTGCCGGTGGAAATTTTCGTCATGGATGACGCCTCCACCGATGGCACCGATCTGATGATGGCCGCGGAATTTCCGGATGTTTTTTACGAGCGGGTGGACACTCCACGCGGCCCGACCGGAGCGCGAAATAGCGCGGCGCGGCGCGCAACCGGCGAATTCTTGCTGACTTTGGATGACGATTGCGAATTGGTGTCGCCGCAAACCGTGGCGCAAACGCTGGCGCTTTTCGACCACCCGATGATCGGGGCGGTGACGGTGCCCTTTATCAACATCCATCATGAAAATCCGTCGGTGTTGTCGCGGGCGTCCTCGGCGGATGCGCGCGAGGCGGTGTTTGACTGGTGGGGCGGCATGATCGTATTCCGCTTGGCGGCTTACCGGGCGGCTGGCGGCTACGATGAACGCCTGTTCATGCATTTTGAAGAATCGGAATTGACCTTCCGTCTGATGGGGGCCGGCTTCGCCGTGCGGTTGGGATATGCCGACCCCATCCATCACCATGAATCGCCGGTGCGGGCGCGCCGCAAATTGGACTATTTGGGGCCGCGCAACCGTTTATTGGCGGACTTCTTCAACGGCCCCTTGCCGGATGTGCTTTGGCGTTTGCCACGGGATTTTGTTGCCGGTTTTCATCACGGTGCGCGGGCGGGCTATTTAGGGGCAGTCGTCAAAGGTTCGCTGGCGGCGCTTGGGTTTATGTTGATGCACCTGTGTTCGCGTCGGCCTATCTCTCCATGGGCTTGGCGCGCGGCTTGGCAGTTGCGTAGGAGCGGGTCGTTGCCGTTGGCACAAGTGATGAAGTGCATCGAATCCGTCCGGGAATCAGACGCCTAGACGGCGGCATCCGCGCAGATGTTTTTTTCGCACCAATGCCCGGTAGGCACTCAAGAGGAATGCAGGACTCATCCCCTTTTTTTTGTGAGTAATAGGGGGCATGCTAGAAAGCCATTGTCCCACTTGAGGGTGTTCATCCATAAGGCAATGGAGGAATTTCGACCAATTTTCCGGCGCCATGGCATTGTGGTAGTGCAACAGTTTGGCGCCGTGATACAAGGCGGGCTGATAGCCACCGCTGCTCCAACTCGGAATGGAGC
>CAZVNU010000129.1:0-2113 GCA_964628335.1 uncultured Phycisphaeraceae bacterium | reverse complement strand
AGTTGTGGTCGTTGGGCAAGGCGCGCCAACGCAGGCCGTGCTTGGACACCATGGCCGCGATGGCCACTTCATCAAACATATGGATGCCGAGGTTGACATGGGCCACTTTGGCTTCCAATAGGCTCAAAAAGGCTTGATGGGCATGGGTTCCCAGTTGGGTGGCGCGCCGGTAGGCGAAGACGCCGCCGTTGAAATGCATGCGCACGCGTTGGCGGGTGGTGGTGGTTTCGAGGAACGGGACTTGCGCCAAATCCAGATTCAATGCGTTGTAGATGGCGGTCCAAAACGGTTCTCCAGGATCATTTGGTCCGGCGGAGGCCACACCTTTTTCGTGGATGGCGCAGGCGGCAAAGTCCAGATCATTCCCAAGATCGAGGCCATCGGGTTCGCCGGTGACCAAGATGTCGCCATCAAGAAAGGCGATGGCATCGGTGGTGGCGGTTTGCTCCACGGCGGCGATGGAGCGGGTCTTGTTGGCGAACGCCGCCCAACTGGCGCCATCATGGGCGGGAATGTCAAGAAGTTCCACTCCCATGGTGTCAAGTTGCACCAAGGTTTTCCGGGCAAGAGATGGGCCAAAGCGCGGTTTGACGGCCACTTGCGGGCAGTCGGCGAACCGGCCGCCAAAACGGCGCATGCTTTCAAACAAGCGCAAGGCCATCGATTCAAGCGGGCCGGATTCGACGCAAGTGACAAAGGTGATGGATGGGGCGGCGGTCATGAGCGGAGGAAGGATGGTGTGGAGTCGGGCAGACGGGTCATATCTTGTGCCAGTTGCGCCAGGGAGAAGCGGTTCAGACTGGCGGTGGCAGCGTACCCTTGCGCCTGCGTCAATTGAGGGTTTTGGACATGGGCAGCCAAGGCGGCGGCCAAGGCATGGGCATCGTGCGGTGGCACGATGCGCCCATTTTGGCCGTCTTGCACCACCTCACCGCAGCAGGGTGTGGCGATGACGGGCAGCCCGTGGGCCATGGCCTCCAACTGGGTCAGGGCGAAACCATCCGACAAGGTGGGCAGCACAAACACATCGTGTGCCAAATAGGTGGCGGTCAATTGTTCACGGGTGATCCGGCCCACATAACGCATGTTGCCTGGCATGGTGGCCATGGCTTTTTCCGAGATGCCAAGCGGTCCGGCCACGGTGAATTGGATGTTTTCGTTTTTCAACAGGCGGGCCGCTTCAAACAGGTATTGGATGCCTTTGCGCAGGATGACCTGACCCAAAAACAGCACGCGCAAAGGTGCTCCAATTTGTCGCGCCGGGCGTGGGGGCAGGTTGGCCGAAGGTTCATAAGCCAGCGGGATGACGGTGATTTTTTCTTTCGCCACACCCTGCTTGATCAAGGCTTGTTTGCTCCAGCGGGAGTTGACCGCCACACGGTCGGCCAAGGTCCATTCTTGCGACAGGCGTTCGTAATAGGCTTCCGGGATTTTTCCGGGTGTGGCTTGCCAATCGGGGAAGCGGGCGCATTCTTCCAACACGATGTTTTGCTCCACCTTGGCGGGGTCAATTTGATCCACGATCGAAGTGGCACCCAATTCGCGCACCAAGGGCAGTGTTTCCAAGCAACCGGTGTTGTAGCCAAAGTAGGTGGCTCCGGGGCGCAAATAACGGGGCAGGGTGCGGTTGACGCGCTGGCAAAAAGCGCGGCCGATGGCGGCATGGGCAAGAAAAACATCTTCCACGGTTTGGGGCTTGGCCCCGGTTAATTCGCGCAGCAAAGTGGTGGGGGTGAATGCCGTCACTTTGCCGCGTGGAATATCCGGATGGAAGCGCGCCGCCAGCGCGCGGGCTGGTGCGGGGCCGCGCAGAAGTGCGGTGCGCAGGGGCGGACTCCATGCATCGGTGTAGAGTTGCGCCAGCTGGCCGCCGGCGTGCAGGGCGCGGGCCACGGCGTAGTGTTCCCGGGCGCCGATTTGGGCGACGACGAAAGGGGTCATGGGGCGACCTCTTTCTTTTTTCTTCCGCTGCCGATGAAGGGTTTTTCAACCAGAAAATGCGCCAACCAGGCCAAGCCCACGCACAGGACGACGCCGGGAAAGACCCAAAAGGGATTGATCGGCAATTTGCCATCGGGCGATTTTGACATCAGCCATCCGCCCATGAACACCA
>CAZVNU010000128.1:3941-6675 GCA_964628335.1 uncultured Phycisphaeraceae bacterium | reverse complement strand
TCGCCGAAAGAAATTGAACATTGCCGCCCCCTCCGCCGAGTCGCCGCCATGGATGGCTACAATCCGGCCCCCGTGCCCAAAACCCTTTACCGCTACATCCTGACCGAAACCGTGCGCATCCTGGCGGTGTCGTCGGTGGCTTTGGTGTTGGTAATGGCTTTTGCCACCGCCATCAAACCCTTGACCGAGGGCATGTTGGGCGCCGATACCCTGTTCAAATTCGTGCTGTTGATGTCGCCTTCCATGCTGCAATACGCCCTGCCGTTTGCGGCGGCGATGGGGGCGACATTGGTGTACATCCGCATGTCGCAAGACAACGAAATTCTGGCCTGCCAAGCCAGCGGTTTGTCCGGCTGGCGGTTGGTGGCCCCGATGCTGGGCTTGGGTGTGGTGTTGATGGTGTTTTTGCTGGTGCTTTCCGGCGGTGTGGCGCCAGCTTTGTATCGCAAGGCGGCGCAAACCGCGCGCGGCGACATCGTCAATGCCATGGTACGCAAGCTGAACCAAGGGCAGGCCTTTGTCGATGAAAAATCCGGCTTGGTGCTGTACGCCAACTCCGCCATTGCAGAGGATGCCGATCCGGTCATCCAAGGCAGTTTGCAGGCCGAAACCGTGCTGCAATTGGCCGGGGTGGCGGTGGGCCGGCTGGACAAAAAGACCGGGCATCTTGAAAGCGACATGACCGCCAGTGCCGCCACGGCGGTGCTGTACCGCGATGTGGACACCGGCGATGCGCTGGTTTCCATGCGGTTGGAGAATCCGCAACTGGCGCAGGACCCCGACAACGGCAAGGCGCATTTTGTCAGCGCCAAAGCGGTGGACCGCATTTATTTCGAACTGCCCAACCCGGGGGGTGACAAGGTTGAATTCCTGTCCTTGGGCCAGTTGAACAGCCTGCTCAAGCATCCCGCCCGTTTCGACAGCGTGCGCAAGAGCGCGGCCAACCTGGCCAAGGCGGCGGCCACCGAACGCTTCCGCCGCTCGGTGAAGGCGGCATTGGGGCACAAGAGTGTGCGGCTCAAGGGCCCTTTGGGGGGTGAAACCTACACCCTGTCGGCGCCGGTGGCCGGTGAAAAATCCGGCAACCTGCTGCGGTTGTCAGCCTTGGACAAAGCCAAGGTGGTGGTGGAGCACCGCGATGCCGCCGGCACCACCCTGCTGCGCCGGTGGGAGGCCGAGTCCGGCCAAATGACCTTTGATCTGGACCGTGAAACCGGCGAACCGGTGGCCGAACTCACCCTGGCCTCGGTGCGCATCCTGGATCCGCGCAACGGGCAGGTGGTGACCGGCAAACCCGAGCATGCCTTTGACGCGCTGGCCTGGCCGGATCCGTTGCTGGTCAATCCGGCCAGCATCGGCATCGACCAATGGCTGAAAACCACCGAAGAACAGGCCAAAAAAGAGCCTGGCAGCGCCCTGGCTGGCGCGCGCTTCCAGTTGTTGGCTGAAAAACAAGTGTTGCGCCAGCGGCTCATTTCGCAATTCCATATCCGTGCGGCTTCGGCGCTGCTGTGCCTGCTGTTGCCCATGCTGGGGGCGGCGATGAGTTTGTGGCGGCGCGGCAGTTTGCCCTTGGTGGTGTTTTTCTGGTGTTTTCTGGTGGCGATCGTGTCCATCATCTTCATCAACATGGGCGGCAACATGGCCAAAACCACCCCTGAGCGCTTCTACATGGGGTTGGGATTGACCTGGTTGCCCATCGTCCTGCAAATGGGTTTTATGGGTTGGATTCTCAACCGCCTTGAAAAGCCCGGTATCTGACGGAAGACTCCCCACCATGACGATCATTGACCGCTACATCCTGCGCCAGTTCGCGCTCAACTTCCTCATCCTGATGGTGGTGCTGCAGGCGCTGTTCGTGGGCATTGATTTGATCGTCAATCTGGAGTCGTATCTGCGGGCGGCCAAGGTGGTGGAGGAGCGCGAACACATGGGTTCGGTGGTGGCCCTGGGCTGGGTGTTGCTTGATTATTACGGCCCGATGTGCTTGATGCTGTATGTGTACCTGTCGGGCATCGTGGTGGCGGCCGCCATGGGCTTCACCGTGGTCAACCTGCAGCGCACGCGCGAACTGACGGCGGTGGTGGCCAGCGGCATTTCGCTCAGGCGGGTGGCCCTGGCCCTGGTGGCGGGCAGTTTTGCCGCCAATCTGCTGGCGGTGCCGGTGCAGCAATGGGTGTTGCCAGTGTTGGCGACCAAGGTGCTGCGCTCCCGCAGCGATTTGGTGCATGATGCGATCCTTAAACCGGTGCGTTTTTTGCCGGCCAACCAGCGCGGCGACCTGCTGTCGGCCGACAATTTCGACGGCGAATCCGGCACTTTGACCGGCTTCCATCTGATGGAGCGCGATGTCGACGGCAACCGCGTGCGCTCGGTGGACGCGAAGTCCGCCGTGTGGGACGAGGCAGCCCGCCACTGGCGCTTTGAACCCGCCGCCACCGCAATTCTTGCAGTCACCCAGGGGGCGCTGGCACCCAAGGTGGAAACGCTGGCCACTTGGGATACCGACCTGTCGCCCACCGTGATCCATGCCCGGCTCAACGAGCGCTTTGCCCGCATGCTGTCGCTTGAAGACATGGATGAAATCGCGCGCATCCCCACCCTGTCGCAGGACCTGCGCGACGCCTTGCGCCGGGCTTGGTGGCTGCGCTTCGCCATGCCTTTGTTCGGCGCCTTGCTCACTTTGGTGTCGTTGCCCTTTTACCTCTCGCGGGTGCCGGCGATCTCGCCCAGG
>CAZVNU010000128.1:0-3931 GCA_964628335.1 uncultured Phycisphaeraceae bacterium | reverse complement strand
GGCCACCGGCGCCTGCCTGGGTTGCTGGGCGGCGGGCATGCTGCTGATGTCCGCCGCGTTTCTGCCGCCCTTTGTGTCGGTGTGGCTGCCGGTGGTGCTGACCGGCTTGCTGGCCCTTGGGTTGCTGCGGCGCATCGAAACCTGAGCCGGCGAAAAAAACGGTCCGTTGCTATGGTATACGCCCAAAGTCATTCTTCAAGGACATTCATGCCCAAACCCATTCCTGTCGTTGCCCGGTTGCTGGCGGTCGCCCTGTGCGCCGCCGGAACTGCGGGTTGCTCCAAGTCCGAACCGCAGGCGTTCAAAACCGCCAAAATCACCCGCGGCGACATTGTTTCCACCATCGAGGCCACCGGCACCCTGGAGCCCGAGGATGTGGTGGACATCGGCGCCCGCGTCACCGGGCAGATTCTTTCCTTCGGCCAAGACGCCAAGGGCCATGCGCTGGACTACGGTTCGGTGGTGGAAGCCGACCAGTTGCTGGCCAAGATCGATGATGTGCCTTATGCCTTGAGTCGGCAGCAGGCGGCGGCGCAACTGAGTCTGGCCGAGGCCAACATGCTTTCGGCCAAGGCCGCCGTGGTGCAGGCCGCCGCCAGCGTGGCCCAGCAGGAGGCGCAATTGGAGCAAGCCCAAGCCCAGGCGGCGCAGGCCGGAAAAGACTGGGTGCGGGCGCAAAAGGCCGGCACTTCCTCGGTGATGACGCAGGCGGCCTTTGACGGCTTTCAAGGTGCGTTTGAAGCCGCCAAGGCCGGGGTGAAAGCCGCCGCGGCGGCCTGCGATGTGGCGCGGGCGCAGGTGGCCGCCAGCCAGGCCGGCGTGGTTCAGGCCCAAAGCTCCGTCGATCAGGCCAAGGTGGCGATTGCCCTGGCCGACCGCAATCTGGATTATTGCACCATCACCTCGCCAGTCAAGGGCATCATCATTGACCGGCGCGTGGATGTGGGCCAGACCGTGGTGTCCAATCTGAATGCGTCGAGCCTGTTTTTGCTGGCCAAGGATTTGACCAAGATGCAGGTATGGGCCCCGGTCAACGAGGCCGACATCGGCCGCGTGCATGCCGGCCAGCCGGTGCAATTCAGCGTGGATGCCTTCCCTGACCGCACTTTTTCCGGCACGGTGGACAAAGTGCGCCTCAACGCCGCCATGACGCAGAATGTGGTGACCTACACCGTGGAAATCAATGTGGACAACGGCGACGGCCAATTGCTGCCCTACCTCACCGCCAATGTGAAGTTTGAAGTGGCCCGCCGGACCGATGCCTTGGTGGTGCCAAACGCGGCTTTGCGTTGGCGCCCCGATCAGGCGCAAGTCGCACCAGGTTTTGAACAGGCGTTGGCGGCGGGTAAGCCCGACAAGCCGGAGGGCGCCAAAGCCGGCCCCAAGCAAAAAACCGGCCGAGTGTGGGTGAAGGACGGCGCCAAGGGCGAACAGGTCAGGCCGGTGGCGGTGCGCCTTGGCATCAACGACGGCGTGCTGACCGAAGTGACCCCCGTTGACCAGGAAGCCGGCCTTGAGGGGCTGGAAGTGGTGGTGGGGCAGGAGTCCGCCGAGTCGGCGGATGCGGCCGATGCCGCCAGCAGCCCGTTTGCCCCGAAGTTCCGCGGCAAGAAAAAATAAACCCCCATCCGTTTGCACCGTCTTGCCATGAACCTCATCACCCTTCATCACATCACCAAAACCTTCCATCTGGGCGAAATGGAACTGCAGGTGCTCAAAGGCGTCTCGCTGTCCGTTGCCAGGGGCGAATGGGTGGCGTTGACGGGCGCCTCGGGGTCGGGCAAAAGCACGCTGATGAACACGCTGGGCTGCCTGGACCGGCCCACCTCGGGCGACTACCTGCTCGATGGCCAGGAAGTGTCGCGCCAATCCAACGATGCGCGGGCGCTGATCCGCAACCGGAAAATGGGTTTCGTGTTCCAGAATTTCAACCTGCTGTCGCGCACCACGGCGCTGGATCAGGTGATGATGCCGCTGGCTTACGGCGGCCAGCATGTGCCGCGCAAGGAAGCCATGCGCCGCGCCGAAACCTTGCTTGCCCGCGTGGGTCTGGCAGGGCGCATGGATCACACGCCTTCGCAACTTTCCGGCGGGCAGCAGCAGCGGGTGGCCATTGCCAGGGCGCTCGTCAACAATCCGCCCTTTTTGCTGGCTGACGAGCCGACCGGCAATCTGGATTCCAAGACCACGGTGGAAGTGCTGGAAATGCTGCGGAAATTGAACGAAGAAGACGGCATCACCATCCTGCTGGTGACCCACGACCCCAAGGTGGCCAATGCCTGCAAGCGGGTGGTGCGGATGGCCGACGGCCTGATTGTGGACGACGCCAAGGCGGACGCCCTGAAAAACCAAGGCGGTGCCCCATGCTGAAATGGCTGCACATCCTGCTGTCGGCATTGCTCTCCATCCGGCGCAACATCCTGCGCTCGGCGCTGACCACCCTTGGCATCGTCATCGGCGTGGGCGCGGTGATCGCCATGATGGAAATCGGCAACGGTTCCGCCGCCGCCGTGCGCCAATCCATCGCCAGCTTGGGCGCCAACATGCTGATGGTGATGCCCGGCGCCGCGGCCAGCGGCGGACAATCGTGGGGTTCCGGTTCGGTCATGACCCTGACCCCTTCCGATGCCGAAGCCATTGCCAAGGAATGCCCCTCGGTGCGGGCGGTGGCCTCGGTGGTGCGCCTGCGTTCGGTGCAGGTGGTGTACGGCAATGCCAACTGGGTGCCCATGGAATGCTCCGGTTCCACCGAGGCTTTTTTTGCCGTGCGCGAATGGAAACTGAGCGAAGGCGAGCCCTTTTCCGCCCATGATGTGCGCAACGGCGCCAATGTGTGCGTGATCGGCCAGACCGTGGCCAAGCAACTGTTCGGCAAAGCCCCGCCCATCGGCAAGGAAATCCGCGTCCAAGGCGTGACGATGCGGGTGGTGGGCGTGCTGGCCAAAAAAGGGGCCAACATGATGGGCCGCGACCAGGACGACACGCTGGTGCTGCCCTGGACCACGGCGAAATTCAGGGTGTCCGGCGCGCCCGTGGGCGGCAGCGGCGGCGCGATGGATGTCGGCACGGCGGCGTCCGACAACAACGCCCTGTATCCGGGCTCATCGGCCGCCATCTATCCCCAGGTGGATGCCATCCGCGCCAGGAATTCCCCGTTGCCGGTGCGCTTCGTCAATGTGGACCAGATCATCACCGCCGCCGCATCGACCGAGCAGATCCCCTCCGCCATCGAAGAAATCACCCGCCTGCTGCACGAACGCCACCGCATCGGCCCCGACGGGGTGGACGATTTCAACATCCGCGACATCACCGAGATGGGCGACGCCATGACCGAATCCATCGGGCAAATGACCCGCTTGCTGATGATCGTGGCCGCCATTTCGCTGGTGGTGGGCGGGGTGGGCATCATGAACATCATGCTGGTGTCGGTCACCGAACGCACCCGCGAAATCGGCCTGCGCATGGCGGTGGGCGCGCGTTCGCGCGACATCCTGTGGCAGTTTCTGGCCGAGGCGGTGGTGCTCTGCCTTGGCGGCGGGGTGATGGGCATCCTGCTTGGCCGGGGCTGCTCGATGGCGGTCAAACACTTCGTCGGCTGGCCGATCGAATCCTCGCTGGTTGCCATCACGATTTCGGTGGGCGTGTCGGCCCTGGTCGGCATCCTGTTTGGTTTCTATCCGGCATGGAAAGCTTCGCGCCTGGATCCGATTGAAGCGTTGCGTTATGAGTGATGCGGATCGGTTTATGCCCGCCACTTCTTCCAACCCAGTGCCAGCAAGAACACCAGGCCAGACGACAGCACGATGGCCGGCCCCGGCGCCACCGGTGTGCCATACACCGCGATGCGCGGCAGGGTCACTTCCAAGATGCAAATCAGGATGGAGAGCACCATCATGCCCATCAGCCGGGTGGTGAACAAGCCGGCGGTGGC
>CAZVNU010000127.1:2685-6803 GCA_964628335.1 uncultured Phycisphaeraceae bacterium | reverse complement strand
TGGACCGTTTCATGTTCTTCATCAAGGTGGGCTACCCGACCTTTGACGACGAGTTGGCCATCGCCCGCACCACCACCGGCAACGCCAAGCCGAAGTTGGAAAAGGTCATCACCGGCGACAAGATCATCCAATATCAGGAGTTGGTGCGCAAGGTGCCGGTCCCGGACCATATCTATGAATACGCCGTGAAATTGGTGCGCGCTTCGCGCCCCGAGGACCCGACCTCGCCAGCCTGGCTCAAGCCGTTGGTCTCGTGGGGCCCCGGCCCGCGCGCGGTGCAGTACCTCATCCTTGGCGCCAAGGCTAAGGCGGTGCTTTCCGGCAGTTACCTGGTGCGCCAGGAGGATGTGGATGCCGTGGCGCTCGAAGTGCTGGGGCACCGCATCTTGCGCACCTTCCATGCCGAAACCGAAGGCGTGGATTCAGAGGCCATCATCAAGCGCATGACCGGCGACATGGCCGGCGCGAAGTGACCAAAGAACCCCGACCGTGAGGGAGGGGACGCTGAACCAGCGCCAAAAAAACATGCTTATGTCCCCTCCCTCACGGTCGGGGTTCTTTCCCTGATTTGCGCCATGTCCGACCCCATCCCCACCGAACCCCTGACCCCCGCCACGCTCGTCGAGCCGCGGGTGATCGCGCGCCTGGGCGGTCTTGAAATCCGCCCGCGCGGGCCGGTGACGGGCAGTTATTCGGGCATGCACAAGAGCCCGCACCGCGGCTCAAGCGTGGAGTTCGCCGAATACCGCAAATATGTGGCCGGCGACGACCCGAAGAACATCGACTGGAAGGTCTACGCCAAGACCGACCGTTTTTACATCAAGGAGTTCGAGGCCGACACCAACCTGCGCTGCCATTTGGTGCTCGATGCCAGCGGTTCGATGGCTTTTGGTTCGCGCGGCGCGCCGAAATTCGATTACGCGCGCAGGATGGCCGCCACTTTGTCCAACATCCTGACCTTGCAGGGCGACGCCACCGGCCTGCAATGCTTCGATGACAAGGTGCGCCACGATTTGCCGGCCCGCGCCAGCCCGCGCCATTTCCGCGCCGTGCTGGAGATCCTGGCCAAGGCCGAAGCCAAGGGCGTCACCGATTTGCCCGGCGTGCTGCACGATTTGGCGGAATCCATCCGCCAACGGGCGATGATCGTGGTGTTCTCCGATCTGTTCACCGATGTCAAGCCTTTGCTCGACAGTTTCCAGCACATGCGCTTCCGCCAGCATGATCTGGTGGTGTTCCATCTGATGGATCCGCAGGAACTGGCTTTCGACTTCGACCGTACGGTGCGCTTCGTGGATTTGGAATCGCCCTTGGCGGTGGTCTCCGAGCCGGCGGCGGTGCGCGAGCTGTACCTCAAGGAGGTCGCCGCTTATCTCGAACAAGTGCGCAAAGGCTGCCTGGAATACCGCGTGGATTACCACCTGGTGGACACCAGCCGGCCGTATGACGCCGTGCTTTCCGACTTTCTCCTCAAACGCCAAGGCAGGTAGAGCACTCCCGCATGAGCTTTTTTCAAACTTGGATTCTGTGGGGATTGCCGCTGGCCTTGTTGCCGCTGATTATCCACTTGGTCAACCGCATGCGCCACCGCACCGTGCAGTGGGCGGCCATGCGCTTTTTGGAAAAAGCCACCCGTTCCTCCACCCGCATGGCCAAGTTGCGCCAGTGGCTGATTCTTCTGCTGCGGGTGCTGGCGGTGGTGGCTTTGATCGCGGCCATCGCCCGTCCCTTGTTCGGCGGTTTTTTCGGCCTGCAATTCAGCGGCGCCCCCGGCACGGTGGTGGTGGTGCTGGACCGCAGCGCCAGCATGAATGCGCCGGCCGGCGGCGGCGGCGAAACCTGTTTGCAGCGGGTGCTGCGCCAGGCCGGCCAATCGGCGGCGGCCTTGGGCGGCGACACCCGTTGGGTGCTGATCGACAGCGCGACGCTCACGCCCACCCAAGTGCCAAGCGCCGCCATGCTGGCGGAATTGCCCGTGTCCCAAGCCACCGACACCGGCGCCAACCTGCCGGCGGCGGTGGGGGTGGCGCTGAATTATCTGGCCGACAACCAGGCCGGCCATGCCGAAGTGTGGATCGCCTCGGATTTGCAAACCACCTCGTGGCGCCCTGAAGACCCGGCCTGGGGCGCGTTGGCGGCGCGTGCGGCCTCGCTGCAAACTCCGCCGCGCTTCAAGTTGCTGGCGGCCACCGCCGGCGCGGCCAAGGATGGCGCGTTGTCGGCCGGTTCCCTGGTCACCAAGGTGGCGCCGGGGAGCGAGGCGGGTTCTCCGGCGCGCAAGTGGTCGCATGAATTGTCATTCACCTTGCGCGGGGTCGAGGGCGAACAGACCCTGGTGCTGTTTGACGGCACCAACCGCCACCCGGTCAAAGTCTCCGGCGCGGGCCGCCACCGCCACCGCTTCACCACCGATGCACTGGCGCCGGGCACCGCCTTGGATGGTTACATCGAATTGGCCCCTGACGCCAACCCGGCCAACAACCGAGCCTATTTCTGCCTGAGCATGCCGGTGGCCGCGCGCGCCCAAGTGGTGGGCGATGCCACCGTGCGGGCCGACCGCATGTTCGCATTGGCCACCGTGGGGGACGCTTCGGCGGTCACCGCGCCGGAAGGCTTCCGCGCCGACCAGTTGCAAGGTTTGGGTCTGCTGGTCTGGCATGCCCCGGCCCCCGAGCCCTTGCTGCGCCAGGCGATTGAGGATTTTGTCGCTTCCGGCGGCGTGTTGGTGCTGCCGCCGTTGGCACAGGGTGCCTGGGGCGACCGCCTGTCGTTTGGCGCCGAAGAAGTCGCCCAAGCGGAAGCGGTGGAAGGTGCCGAAACCTCGGGTTGGCGTGCCGCCCAGTGGGAGCGCGGCGAAGGCCCCTTTGCCGACACCGACTCCGGACTGCCGCTGGCGCTGGACCGTTTGAAGATTTCGCGCCGGGTGCTGTTCTCCTTCAAGGGTGGCTCCACCGCTTTGGCTCTGTTCAATGACGGCCAGCCGTTGGCCGCGCGCCAGAAATTCGGCGCCGGGGCGATGGTGGCGCTGGCCACCTTGCCCGATGCCGCCTGGTCCAACCTTGGCATGGGGCAGATTGCCATTCCGATGCTGCGCCGCCTGCTGGCCGAAGGCGGCGTGCGGCTGGCCGCCTGCCGTTACCTTGACAGCGGCACCGATCCGGCCCTGGTGTGGCCGGCGGCCGGGTTGTCGGCGCTGGATTTCAAATCGCTCAAAGCCGCCGGCTCCAGCGGGCCGGCCGACCCCGCCCAGCATGCCGGGGTGTACGCCGCCGGCCCGCGCCTGTTGTGCCTGAACCGCCCGGCGGACGAAGACGACAGCGCGGTGTTGGGGTTGGACTCGGCCTCCGCCGTGCTTGGCGAAGTGCCGATCCATGCCTTTGAAGCCAGCGTGGGCGATTCGGCCATCAGCACCGAAATCTGGCGCGGCGTGCTGGTGTTGATGCTGTTGCTGCTGATGGCCGAAGCCTGGCTGCTGGTGCCGCCCGCGCCCATCCAAAAGACGGACATCAAGAAAGGATTCCATTCATGATGCCGCCCGTGACGCCATCTTTGTTGCCGCTTGCCACCATCCAGTGGAGTTTCCAATCCTCGCCGTGGGCGCTTGGCGCCGGCTTGGCCGCCGTGCTGGTGATGGCTTTTTTCAGCCTTCGCGCCTGGCGACGCGCGCCGGTGGGCGCCCGCTTTGGCATGGGGGCGCTCGAGGGTTTGCGTCTGCTGATCGGTGCCCTGATCGTGCTGACCTTGCTGCGCCCCGAGCGGGTGGTCGTCACGCCGTCCGAATTCGAGCCTGAGGTGGCGGTGCTGTTGGATGTTTCCGCCAGCATGGCCACCGCCGATGTGCCGATGGGGGCCGGGGTGGTGTCGCGCGCCCAATGGCTGGCTGATTTGCAGGCCGGTCCGGCCTTTGACCAGGTCAAGCAGGCTTACAAAACCACCTTCATTCCGTTCAATTCCAAAGAGGGCGCCGGCCATTTGGCCGAAGCCGGCACCGACTTGTCGCTGGCACTTGGCGAGCAGCTTGCCGGCATCCGCAATTTGCGCGCCGTGATGCTGGTGTCCGACGGCGATTGGAACACCGGCCCGGCGCCGGTGGGCGCGGCGGCCAAGTTGCGCCAGCG
>CAZVNU010000127.1:0-2675 GCA_964628335.1 uncultured Phycisphaeraceae bacterium | reverse complement strand
CCGGTGTATGCCGCCTTGGCCGGTTCGCCGGTGCACCTGCCGGATGTGGAACTCAAAGCCGTCAAGTTCCCCGCCTTCTGCCTGGCGCGCGAGAAAGTGGCCATTCCCTTTGAAGTCTCCAACCATCTGCCGCATGAAGTGCGCGCCACCGTCACCATTTCCTCCAATGGCAAGGTCGAAGGCAGCCGTGAAATCACCATCCCGGCCGGCAGCGAAGCCAACAACACCCTGATCTGGCTGCCGCAGGCGGTGGGCCGCCACACCCTGACCTTGGCGGTGCCGGTGCAGGCCGGCGAAGTGGACCCGACCAACAACGCGCGCACCTTCAGCGTGGAAGTGCGCCAGGAAAAACTGCGCGTGCTGGTGGTGGAGTCGGTGCCGCGTTGGGAATACCGTTACCTGCGCAACGCCCTGTCGCGCGACCCGGATGTCGAGGTGGAAACCCTGCTGCTTCACCCCGGCCTTGGTGCCGGTTCGGGCAAGGGCTATCTCAAGCAATTTCCCTCCAAGGAAGCTCTGGCCACCTTTGATGTGGTGTTCATCGGCGACATCGGCGTGGGGGCCAACGAAATCACCACCGAGCAGGCAGAAGGCATTCGCGGCTTGGTTGAAAAACAAGGCGGCGGCGTGGTGTTCCTGCCCGGGGTGCGCGGCCGCCAGACCACCTGGGTGGGCAGCCCGCTCGACGACATGCTGCCGGTGGAGTTGGAGGCCAAGCCGGCGCCCAAGTTCGCCAAGGGCGTGGTCAGCTTCGCCGAAACCCGTTTTCAGCTCACCACCCTGGGCAGCCGCCACCTGCTGACCATGCTGGCCGACAGCCCGGCCGGCAATGAACTGGTGTGGCGTTCGTTGCCCGGCTTCACCTGGAATGCGGCGGTGAAGAAAGCCCGCGCCGGGTCGGATGTGCTGGCGGTCAATCCGTTGGAATCCTGCGACAGCGGCCGCATGCCGGTGCTGGCGATCCGTGCCTTCGGCAGCGGGCAGGCCCTGTTCATGGGCATCGACAGCGCTTGGCGCTGGCGCAAGGGCGTCGAAGATTTGTACCACTACCGCTTCTGGGGCCAGGTGGTGCGCTGGATGGCCCACAAGCGCCATTTGGCCGGCGACCAAGGCGTGCGCCTGTTCTACACCCCCGAAACCCCGATGGCCGGCGCGGCGGTGCGCTTCAACGCCATCCTGCATGACCGCGCCGGTTTCCCCTGCCAGAAAGAAACCGTCCAGGCCCAACTGATCGACCCCGATGGCAAAACGGTGGAAACCTTTTTGCTGGCGGAAACCGGCGGCGAATTCGGCAGCTATGAAGGCCAGGTGATTCCGGTCAAGAGCGGCCGCCACACCCTCAAACTCAGCGCCGCACCAAGCAATCTGGCGTTGGAGGCGGGGGTGGAAGTCGAAGCCGAAACTCGCGAAGTGGTGGGTCGTCCGGCCCGCCCCGAAACCCTTGAAGAAATCACCCGCCTGACCAAAGGCGCATATGCTGCCGGGGCCGATTTGCCGGCCTTGGCCGCGCAAATCAAGGCCCTGCCCAAAGCCGCCGACATCGAGGTGCGCGAAGCCCTGTGGTGCAAATGGTGGTGGGGCGCGATTTTGCTGGGTCTGCTCGGGGTGTACTGGTCCATCCGCAAAGCGTTGGGGTTGATTTGAAAGGGAGCCCATCATGACACCATTACCCACCCACCTGCGCACCCAGCTCGACGCCTTCCGGCGGCGGCTGTTCATTCAGGAGACCCTGCAAGCCCTGGCCGTGGTGGTCGGGTCGGCGGGGGCGGCATGGCTGGCGCTGTTTCTGCTGGACCGTTTTTTTGACACCAGCGCGCTGGTGCGCTTGGCGCTGTTGGGCTTGGGCGCGGGCTTGGCCGGCGTGGGCTTTTGGCGCTGGCTGCGCGATTGGGTGCTGGCGCCCCGCGACGACCGCCGGCTCTCGCTTTTGATCCAGAAAAAATACCGCAAGTTGGGCGACACCTTGCTTGGCGCCATTGAACTGGCCGAAGGTCGCGTGCAGGACGACACCTTGTCGCCGGAATTGCGCGTGGCGGCCATCGGTTCGGTGGCGGCGCAGGCCGCCCAATTCAACTTCTTGAGCGCGGTCAATTGGCAACGCACCGGGCGCGTGGTGGCGGGGGCCTTGGCCTGCGCTGGCGTGCTGGTGGTGGTGGGCATGTATTGCCTGCCGGCGCTGGGCATCACTTGGTGGCGCTTGGCCAATCCGTTTGCGTCCGAGCATCGCCATACCTTCACCCGTTTTGCCCCGCTGGAAGATCCTCGGGTGGTGGCGCGCGGCGAGCCCTTCGAGGTGCGTCCGGCGCTGGATCCGGGTTCGGAGTGGAAGCCGGAAACCATCGCCTACCGCGTGGGCGACCTGCAACCCGGGTCGGTGCGCACCGGTTCGTCGATCACCATCCCCGGGTTGGCCGAGCCGACCCAATTGGCGCTGTGGGCCGGCGACGGTCGCCAAGGCGTGCGGATCGATCCCCAAGACCGCCCCACCCTGGGTGGTTTGAGGGTCAACATCGCACTGCCTGATTATCTGCAATTGCCCTCGCTTGAAGAGAAGTGCGGCAACTCACTGTCGGTGGTGGCCGGCTCCAAAGTGGTGTTTGACGGCGCCGCGTCGCGCGCCCTGGCCCGCATGAGCGCCAACGCCGACAGTGAGTTGCCGCACTTCTCTTCAAGCG
>CAZVNU010000126.1:0-6814 GCA_964628335.1 uncultured Phycisphaeraceae bacterium | reverse complement strand
CAGGGCTGGCGGGTCAACAGCGCAAGTGCTTGTTGGAGCGCGGGTGTCCCCACCCGCAAATCCGGCGGGCGGCTCGATGCCGCCCGCCGGAAGTCTGTCGGCAACCTCTTTGCCGTCCGGGGCATTGAGCCCCGGGCGGCATTTGCGGGTGGGGACACCCGCGCTCCATCACTCGCCAGCCCTGTTCCCGCTTTTTGGAGGCCGGCAATGCCCGCTTGCAGTCAAATTTTTCGCCGCTACAATATCCGCCCCTCATTCCACCATTGATTCCTTTTACTACTTAGTCAGGGCACCATGTCCAAGCCAAAACCACACAAAGGCCTTCTCAAGCGCATCCGCCTCACCGGCAAGAAGAAGGTGAAGTTCCCCCAGCACGGCAAGCGCCACATCAACAGCCATTTCACCGGTGCCCAGGTGCGCAAGCTCCGCGGCCGCAAGAAATGCGCCAAGGGTACCGACATGCGCCGCTTGGAAGGCATGCTGCACATGCGCCTGACCCCCAGCGACCGCGTGCGCCCCGCGCGCACCGATTCGCGTCTGGAATGTTGCGCTGGCGAATGCAAAGCCGCGGCCTGAGTCGGTTTTTGATCGTTTTCATTTTGCCAATCACCGTGATTGGCCACCACCTGTGTGGACGGGGTCCCCAAGAGAGGCGAACGCCTCCCCCCGCATCCGCCAATTGAAGGAGCGAGCATATGCCTCGTGCACGCAAGGGCGCAGCCCGTCGTCAGTCCAAAGTCCGTTGGTTCAAAAAAGCAGCCGGCAACCGCATGGGTCGCCGCAGCCAATGGCGCCGCGTCAAGAGCGCCGTGATCCGCGCCGGCGTTTACCAGTACGCCCACCGCAAGCAGAACAAGCGCAACTACCGCGCGCTGTGGATCGTCCGCTTGTCGGCCGCCACCGCCGAAAACGGCTTGAACTACTCCACCTTCATCAATGGCCTCAAACTCGCCGGCATCGCGCTCAACCGCAAGATGCTGTCCGAAATCGCCATCCATGAGCCGGCCGCTTTCACGGAGATCGTCAAGATCGCCGTCGCCGCCCGCGCCAAGTTCCAAGCGGCACTTCCCGCGCCGTCTGCCGCGCCGTCTGCCGCCCGCAAGGCCGCCTGAGCGAATGGGTGTTTTGCCCCGATAAGAGTCGCGTAATTTTTAGAGTTTTTCAGCGATTTGGGTCTCAGTGTGAGATTTATAAAAACCAAACCGCCTGTTCTTCGGAATGGGCGGTTTTTTTGTGGCGGTCTTTGCGGATTGGTTTTTCGTTTCCTTTATCCCTCGGCATCCGCTACGCTTGACACCATGATCAACAACCCCGAACTCGCCCGCATGTTTGACAACCCTGAAGCCTCGCTGCAGGAGCTGCGCAAGGCCAGGCGTGACGCCGCCCTGTCGCGCGAAACCTGGAAACTGTTCAAAATCCTTTCCGAGTTCGTCGACGGCTTCGACATGATGAGCCGGGTGGGACCGGCCGTTTCCATCTTCGGTTCGGCGCGGACCCAGCCCGACCAGCCCGAGTATCAGTTGGCCGAGCAGGTGGCCGCCAAATTCGTGCAGGCCAAACTCGGCGTCATCACCGGTGGCGGGCCGGGCATCATGGCGGCGGCCAACAAGGGGGCCCTTGAGGCCAAAGGCAAGTCGGTGGGTCTCAACATCGTGCTGCCTTTTGAGCAGCAACCCAATCCGTATCAAAATTACAAGCTGGAGTTCCAGTACTTCTTTGTGCGCAAGGTGATGTTCGTGAAATACTCCATCGCCTTGGTGGTATTCCCCGGCGGCTTTGGCACCATGGACGAATTGTTCGAGACGCTGACGTTGGTTCAAACCCAAAAAATCCAGCGTATTCCCATTATTTTGGTGGGCACCCATTTCTGGTCGCCCTTGATCGCGTGGATCAAGGCCACCATGGCGCAGGAGTTCAAGACCATCAGCCCCGAAGACATGGATTTGTTCATCGTGACCGACGATGCCGATGAAGTGGTGCAGGCGGTCACCAGCCGGTTTGATTTGGAGTCGTGGCGCAATCTGATTCGTCCGGGCATGCCGGGCCCGCACTTGGGGGAATCCGCCCCGGATTGAAGGGAAACATGATGACGCGGAATTATTCATTCGCCTGCCCGCATTGCGGGGCAGTGGCCGCCGTAGACGAAGAAAAAAACGGCGGTGTGGTGCCTTGCGCCGCCTGTGCGCGGCCCTATCGCGCACAGATTCCCGCCGGCACCTTGCAAGGCGCGCCGCTTGCCGCGCCGCTTGCCGCCGGGCCGGCGGTTGCCCGCCCGCTGCCGGTTCAGGCGGCGGAGTTGCGCCTGCATCCGGCCATTTGGCGCCTGCGCTGGGGGACCACCTGCTTCCACGGCGTGCTGGTGCTTGGCAGTGTGCTGATTTCCCTGTGGGCTTTATGGCGTTGCCAGCCGGGCGCCTGGTGCTGGTTCTTTCTGGTCGGCTCAGCGGCCCTGTGGCTGGTGGGGTCGTTCAATCTGGTGCAGCTTTGGCTCAAAGCCTGCGGCGAAACACTGGAAGTGACACCTGCCGCCACCCGCTGGAGCCTTGGTTTGTTCAAGCGCCGCAGCGTGGAAATCCGCCACGATGCCGTGCGCGCGGTGGAAGTGGAGCAGACTTTTTTCCAGCGCCTGCTTGGCATCGGCACCTTGACGCTGTCCTCCAACGGCAGCGATGACGACGAGATCGTGATGCGCGGCGTGCCGGATGTGAAGCGGGTGGCGGCAGTGATCCGCGGTCACATGGGACGGTAGTGGGGCGGCAGCGGCGCCAAGGGAGGCCCGCACCGCCATCGGTGAAGCGCACTGTTTTCATTCCGCTTCGGCCGGATCCACCTTGCGGGCGGCCGGGCTCATGCCATAGATGACAAAGCGGTGCGACAGCGGCTCGTAGCCATGCTTTTTGCAGATTTTGTCCATCAGCACATCCAGTTCCTCGGTGGGGAATTCGATGCGCTGATGGGTTTCAACGCAGACCAAGTGGCCGGTGGGTTTGCGGCCGAAAGCGATCTGGTAATGCGAGCGGGTGGAGTCGAGCAGCACTTCCTGGATGATGCCGGCCTCCAGCAGATGCTTGAGGGTGCGGTAGACCGTGGCCTTGGAGGCGCTGTGCCCTTCTTCCTTCAATTCTTCGCACAGTTCTTCGGCTTCAAAGATGCAGTCCTTGTTCAAGACCGCATCCAAAATCACGGCGCGCTCGGTGGTGAACTTCAAGCCCTTGCGCTTGAGGAAGCGGCGAAAAATCGAGCACAGTGGCGGGATGAAAGCGGGTTCGGCGGTGGACATGGGGCGGATTGTACGCAGGCGGGGGCGGCAACCTGGAATTTTTGGCGTGGGTGAAGCGGGCGTGATGGCGGGCGTGATCCCGCAATGCCCATGTTTTGATCCATGTTGCCGGCTTCTCTGAAAAAAAAACAAGACTGAGCGCATGCGATCCAGGGCTGGCGGGTCAAGGAACCCCGACCGTCAGGGAGGGGACGCTGGCACGCTATTTCGGCGGTTGCTCGTCCCCTCCCTGACGGTCGGGGTTCCTTTTCAAAGGGATTGCGCGCGTGACCCGCCAGCACTGCATGCGATCGCTGTCGGAGGCACCCCGAACCACGCTCCCATTAAACTTCCCGCCATGCAATCCATCATCGTCACCCAACACGGCGGCCCGGAAGTTTTGATCCTGCAAGACGGCGCCGATCTGCCGGCGCCGGCCGCCGGCGAAGTCTTGGTCAAGCTGGAAGCCATCGGCGTCAATCCGGTGGAAACCTACCTGCGCCAGGGCGCCAACAATTACAGCGTGAATTTTCCGTGGACGCCCGGCTCCGACGGCGCCGGCCGCATCGAGGCGTTGGGGGCCGGGGCCAGCCTGTTCCATGTCGGCCAGCGGGTGTATGTGGCCGGCACCCTGACCGGCACCTATGCGCAAAAATGCCTGTGCACCTTGGCGCAAGTGCATCCCTTGCCGCTGGCGGTCTCGTTTGAAGAGGGTGCCTGCATCGGCGTGCCGGCTGCCACCGCGTGGCGGGCGTTGGCCGACATCGGCCAGGCCAAGCGCAATGAAACGGTGCTGATTCACGGCGCCAGCGGCGGCGTGGGCTTGGCCGCCGTGCAAATCGCCAAGGCCGCCGGCCTGTTTGTGATCGGCACCGCCAGCACGGAGGCCGGGCGCAAACGGGTGAAAGAAGCCGGCGCCGATGCGGTGTTGGACCATCAAGACCCCAAGCACCTGGAAGAAGCCGCCCGCCTGGCCGGCGGCGGCCAGCTCAAGCAGGCCGGCATCCATCTGGTGTTGGAGATGCTGGCCAATGTGAATCTGGGCGACGACCTCAAATGGCTGGCCCAGGGCGGGCGGGTGGTGGTCATCGGTTCGCGCGGCGAAGTCCGGATCAATCCGCGCGATTTGATGGTCAAGGACGCTTCCGTCCGCGGCATGAGCCTGATGAATATCACTTCCCAGGACCGCGTCCGCATCCATGCCGGGTTGGGCGCCATGCTGGCCCGCAAAGAGTTGCGCCTTGCGGTCAAGGCGGTGTTTCCACTGGCCCAGGCGGCGCAAGCCCATGCGGCGGTGATGCGTCCCGGCGCGGGCGGCAACATCGTGATGAAACCATGAGGCGGGCCGCGGCATATCATGCCCGGCATGACCGACTCTTTCGTTCCCGCCCCTGCCGCCGTGACCGCAGCCGAACTTTCCGATGCGTGGGTCGCCTTGTCCCCGGAAGAACGGTGGGAGGGCTTCACCCTGCTTGAAGGGATGGATGCGGAGCATTTTTTCGATCAATTGAACGCGGACGATCGCGCGACCTTGGTGCTGGCCATGCCCGTGGATTGCCGCCGCCGCTGGATGCGTTTTTTGGCGCTGGACGACATCACTGATGTGATTCAGACGGTTTCCACCGAAGACCGTTATGCCTTGCTGTCCGATCTTGATCCCGGAACCCGCGCCGAGGTGACTGGCTTGTTGGCCTATGCCGAAGACGATGCCGGCGGCCTGATGAATCCGCGTTTCCCGGTGGTGCGCGATTACATGGTGGTGGACGAGGCCCTGCGTTATCTGCGCCACCAACGCGCGCTCAAGGAAGGTGAGTCAAATGCGGTGTATGTGCTTGATGGCGAGCGCCACCTCAAGGGCATCATGGAATTGAGTCGCTTGTTCACCGCGTCCCCGGTCGCCAAAATCGCCGACATCATGGAACCTCCTCCGGAATCGGTGCATGAGGACACCGACCAGGAGGAAGTGGCCCATGCGTTCTCCAAAAGCGCGTGGAACGCGGTGCCGGTGCTCGATGCCGAAGGCCGCATGGTGGGCATCGTGACCGCCGACGACATCATGGAGGTGGTGGAGGAGGAAGCCACCGAGGACATGCAGAAGATGGGCGGCATGGAGGCTCTGGACACGCCCTACATGGACACGCCCTTTTGGCAACTGTGTCTCAAGCGGGGGAAATGGCTGGCCTTGCTGCTGATCGGCGGCATGTTGACCACCGCCGCCATGGGCTTTTTCCAGGGTGAGATCGAAAAGGCGGTGATTCTGTCGCTGTTCCTGCCGCTGATCATTTCCAGCGGCGGCAATTCGGGTTCGCAGGGTGCGACCCTGATCATCCGCGCCATGGCCGTGGGCGAAGTCGAGGGCAAGGACTGGCTGCGCGTCTTCCGCCGCGAATTGCTGTGCGGCCTGGTGCTGGGCGGCTCGCTCGGCCTGCTTGGCATGCTGCGCATTTTGCTGTGGAACGGCATGGGCTGGTCGGATTACAGCCGCCTGGCCGACCACGGCCCGGTGATGGAAGGCCTGGTCTACAAACTGGGCTTGCTGGTGGCGGTGTCCATCCTGGGCATCGTGCTGTGGGGCACCTTGATGGGTTCGATGCTGCCTTTCTTGCTGCGCCGTTTGGGCTTGGATCCGGCCACCATTTCGGCGCCTTTGGTGGCGACCTTGGTGGATGTGACCGGCGTGCTGATTTACTTCGGCTCAGCCCTGCTGATTTTGCGCGGGGTGCTGTGAAAAAAGTGGACGCGGCGGCAACCCGGCGCTCAGGCCTGCGCAGCCTTCTTGCCGAACACCCATCTTTGCCACACATAGCCCAAGCCCATCAAGGTGAGGCCCAGTCCCAGGAAGGAGCCGACGCGCCAGAGGCCTTCGAGATGGCGGGTGTCGAACAGGAAAACTTTGGCCGAGGCCAGCAGTAACACGGCCAGGGCACCGTAGCGCAGCAGGGGGCGGCCGGAGAAAATGCCAGCCACCAGCAGCACGGCGCCCAGCACGCCCCATGCCAGCGAGAGGGCGTAGTGTTCGCCCTGGGTCAGCGCCAACGACAGGCGCAAATCGCAGGGGCCGGGGGCGCCGTGGAAGGCGTGGCGCACGGTCAGCGAAACAAACAGCATGGCGCACAGCAAGCCCAAGATGCCAAGGCTGTTGCGCAGCCAGCCCGGCGCGCGGTGGCGGTTGCTGGCAATCCACAGCAAAACCAAAGCCGGCACGCCATAGGCGGGCAACAGCAGGTTGAGTACCGGCCAGGCGCCCAGGACTTCGCGCGACCACAGCGGGTTGGCGGCCAGGAAGCAGCCCAGGAACCAGAGCAGGCCGGAGAATGCGCCAATCCACGGGGCGTGCCCGGCCAAAGTGTCGCTGCGCAAAATGCGCCGGCCAACCCAATGCAAAATACCGGCGAAAAATCCTTGCCCCAAAAACAGCATCACCCAGGTGGACAAATCGGGGATGGCAAAGGTCAGGCCCTGCCGGGCATTGAGGGTGAAAAAGAAAATGCCGGCGGACAAAGTCAGAGTGGTCAGGGCCGCCATCAATTTGGCCACCGGCTGCGCTTGGGTTTG
>CAZVNU010000125.1:2578-6819 GCA_964628335.1 uncultured Phycisphaeraceae bacterium | reverse complement strand
TGCTGGATCACCCCGATGCGCTGGTGTCTTCCGCCGCGACCGAGGCGCTGACCGCCTATGGCGAGAAAAAAATGATGGATGAGCCCATGCGTCGCGCCTTGGCCGGCGCGCTATTGGCCCGCATGACCGCCAAAGATGCTTTGCCCGGTCAGTCGCAGATTCTGCTGCTGGGTCAGGTGCTGGATCCCGCCGACCGGGCAGGCTGGGAGCGGGTGGCTGGCTGGCTTGGCAATGCGCACCTGTCGGGAAATGCACGCGAGGCGGCGGCGTTGGTGCTGGAAAAATCCACCCAGCCGCTGGCCCCGTTGCTGGCTTGCGTGGGCGGCGCCGACGCCAAATTGTCGGAAATCGCCCTGCGCGCGGTGCGCGAGCGGGCACAGACGCGCGAAGATGTCGCCCCGTTGGCGGCGCAGGTGCCGGCGGCCGGCACGGGGCGCGACCTGTGGGCCGACGCCTTGCTGGGTTGGGCCGGGCGCGCGCTGCCGATGGATGTGGATCAGACCGTGGGTGTGGCCGTCAAAAACGGCGCACCCACCGGGTTGGCCGTGCGCATGCTGGGCAAGGTGCTGGTGCGCGGCACCACCGTGTCGGATGGCGAGCGCGCCGAGTTGTTGGTGCATCGCGGCGAAATCCAAGAGAGGGCCGGTGATCTGGCGACGGCCTTGGAGGATTACGACAATGCCTTCCCCTTGGTGGCGTCCGACCGGCGCCCGGCGGTGTTTGCCAAGCGCATGCAGTTGCGCCTCGATCAGAACAAAGTCGCCGATGCCACCGCCTTGTGGGCCAAGACCGCCGCCGGCGGCGCCGGCCCGGATTGGCTCAAGCCGCCTTTGCTGCTGTTGCTGGCTGTCATTGATAAAGAAGGCGCCAAAAGCGGCGATGCCCCGGCCTTGCTTGGTCAACTCAAGCAGGCGTTGGCCGGCCAGCCGGCGGCGGCATTGCTGCCCGAGGTGGAATTGCTGCTGCTGAAATGGGCGCCGCCCCCGGCGGAGGTGCCGGTGCCACCCACACCGCCGGTAACGGTTCCAGCCACGGATCCGGCGGCAGGTCCGGCCGAGGACCCGGTCAAAGAACCCGCCGAAGAACCAGCCGAAGAACCCGCCGAAGAACCCGCCGAAGAACCAAGCAAAGAGCCAGGCAAAGAGCCAGCCAAGGACCCAGCCAAAGAACCCGTCAAAGAACCTGTCAAAGCCCCGTAAGGTAGAATCCCACCTCTGAAATTTTCACTTTAAATTCTTTTTTCCGCCATCATGTCCACGCTCATCACCGGCAAAGCCTTCGTCCTTGGCGACAACATCGACACCGACCAGATCATTCCGGCCGAATACCTGTCCTACGATCCGTCCAACCCTGAAGAGCGCAAGTTTTTCGGAAAATACGCTTGTATCGGCGTGCCCGAAAAACAATCCGGTTTGCCCCAGTGCGGCATCCCCTATGTGCGCGAAGGCGAGTGGAAGAGCGACTACACCTTCGTGGTCGGCGGCAAGAACTTCGGCTGCGGCTCCTCGCGCGAACATGCGCCCTTGGCCTTGAATGAAGCCGGCTCCAAGGTGGTGATCGCCGACTTCTTCGCCCGCATTTTCTACCGCAACTGCGTCAACGGCGGCTACCTGCTGCCGGCCGAAACTCCCGAGCGTTTGATTGACGGCAAAGTCAAGACCGGTGATGAACTGGAATTGGACATCGAAACCAGCCTGCTCACCAACAAGAGCACCGGCGAATCGTGGACCATGAGCCCCATCGGCCAGGTGAAACCCATCGTCGATGCCGGCGGTATCTTCGCTTACGCACGCCAAGCGGGGATGATCAAATAATGGCCACCCCACGCACTCTGATCTTCCGTACCGCCGGCACCAATTGCGACCGCGAATTGGCTTATGCCTTTGAACTCGCCGGCGCCGCCTGCGACACCCTGCACATTTCGCAGGTGATCGAGAACCCCGGCCTGATCGCCAATTACCAGTTGATCGGCTTTCCCGGCGGTTTCTCCTACGGCGACGACATCGCCTCCGGCCGCATTTACGCCAATCTGATCCGCCACCGCCTGCATGAGCCTCTGCGCGCAGCCGCAGCCAAGGGGGTGCCGATCATCGGCATTTGCAACGGCTTCCAGGTGCTGGTGAAATTGGGCCTGCTGCCCTTCCCGCAAGACGAAGGCCAGACGGCGACCTTGGCCGACAACACCTCCGGCCGCTTCCAGTGCCGGTGGGAAGGGATGGAGGCCGACAGCGCCTCGGTCTGCGTGTGGACCAAGGGCCAGGCCCAATTCGACCTGCCCATCGCCCACGGCGAAGGCCGCTTCCTGGCTTCGCCCGAAGTGCTCGCCACTTTGAAAAACAACGGCCAAATCGCCCTGCGCTACCAAGGCGACCCCAACGGTTCGACCGACCGCATCGCCGGCATCTGCGACACCTCCGGCCGTATCTTCGGCCTGATGCCGCACCCCGAGCGCTACACCTTGGGCACGCATCATCCGCAATGGACGCGCCGCCCGGCGGAAAAAGTGACGCCCGGCTTGCAGATGTTCATCAATGCGGTGGCGGCGGTGAAGTGAAAAGTAGACGCGGCGGCCCGCCGCGTTCAATCCAAATTCGTCAACAACAACGCGCTCCGACATGTCGGCGCGCGTTGTTTGAATCGCGTTGAAGCGGACGCGCATAGCCGCCGCGTCTACTCTTTCTGCGCCGAATAAATGCCTTTTTTGCCGCTGATCAAATACGCCCCGAAGCAGGCCACGGCGAAATAGCCGCCCCACTTGGCGCCGAAAATCTCCATGCCCATCAGGGTGCAGGCCAACGGCGCGTTGCTGGCCGCCGCAAACACCGCGACCATCCCCAGGGCGGCGAACAGTTCCAACGGCACCATGGGCAGGCGGAGGTTGTACTTGTGTTCGATGCCGGCATTCCACATGGAAAACTGGCCCGCCAAGGTGTTGCCCAGCGCCGCGCCGATGAAGAGCAAGGGCGTCACTTCGCCGCCCTTGATGCCGGCGCCCACCGCGGTGGCGGTGAAGACCATTTTCCACAGCCAGGCGGTGAGGGCCGCGCCGCCGACGAAAAAGCAGGAGTAGATCGTGGTGGCTTGCGGGTCGGGCGAGTCGGTGCCAAGGCCCAAATAATCGCTGCTGCCGGCCAGATAAACCAAGGCCAGCGTGGCCAAGCCGCCAAGGGCGGCGCGCAGCCAGCTGTGGGGCGTGGCCCGCTTCAGCACGGCTTTGACGGCATGCGAGAGCTGGACGAAAGCCGCCGCCGCGCAGCCGAAGCAAAGCGTGGCGAACAGCACCTGCAAGGCCAGCGCCCCGCCAAGGGCGGGCAGGCTGTCCATGAAGGGCGTGAAATCCATGTGGCGCACGCCCCATTGCTTGGCGATGAAATCGGCGGTGAACGAGCCCGTCAGGCAGGGGATCAGGGCCTGGATTTTCCAATGCGTCAGGGTGCGGTATTTCACCGGTCCGCGCGTCAAAACCTCGGCGGCAAACACCGCGCCGGCGATGGGGGTGCCAAACACGCCGCCAAAGCCGGCCGCCATCCCGGTCATCAGCAGCACCGGCATGTCATTGGCCTGGATGAACGGCGCGAAGCGGCGTCCCAAGGCCCCGGCAATGCTGCCGCCCATCTGCACCGCGGTGCCCTCGCGCCCGACCGAGGCGCCGGTCAGGTGGGCCACCAAGGTGCCGGCCAACACCAACGGCGCCATGCGCGCCGGCACACCGCCGCCGGGTTGGTGGATTTCTTCGATGATCAGGTTGTTGCCCTGGTCTGATTTTTTGCAAGAGACCTGGTAGATCAGCGCCATCAGCGCCGCCGCCGCCGGCAGCAACCACAGCAGCCACGGCTGGCCCAAACGCAGGTTGGTGGCCCATTCCAAGGCATGCAAAAACAGCGCGCAAGCCGCGCCCACCGCAACCCCCAGCGGCAATGCCAACAGCAGCCACTTGCAGCAGAGGCGGATGAAGGTGGCGCGGCGGGCGGGGTCGGGGGTCATGGGAGTTGCGGTTTGCCTTGCATCGGGCGCTGCGCCTTTTGTTTGTCAAACAGGTTGCGCATTTGCGCCGCCGCAAAGCCGGGGAAAGCCACGCCCAGCGCAATGCCGATGCGGGTGAGCAGATGCGGCCAGACTTCCACCCTGGGGTTGCGCAAGCTTCCAAGAATGGCAGAGGCCACCTGATCGGCGGTTTGTTCCATCCAGGCCGGCGTGTTGGAGGTGCCGCCCGAGCCGGAACGGGTGAAGAATTCGGTTTT
>CAZVNU010000125.1:1199-2568 GCA_964628335.1 uncultured Phycisphaeraceae bacterium | reverse complement strand
GCCCTGCGCGCCGAATTGGCGCGCAGGGCCGAGGCCACCGAGTCTTGGGCGGCTTTGGTCGCGCTGTAATGGCCGTAAGAAGGCAAGCCGACTTTGGCCGCGGCCGAGGCGCAAATCAAAATGTGCTTGAGCCCCTGGTCGGCGGCGCGCAAATGCGGCATGGCCGCTTGCAGCAGGTTGATCGTGCCAAAGTAATTGGTCTCGAACATGGCGCGGATCTCGGCCTCGGTGGTTTCCAAAATGGTGCGCAATTGGCCGTAGCCGGCATTGCAGTAGATGGCATCGAGGCGGCCGAATTGGGCCATGGCAGCGGCGACCCAGGCATCCACATCGGCGCGCGATCCCACATCGGCGGCAAACAGGTGCAATGGCGTCTGTGGAAAATCGGCGCGGATGGCGGCGGCGGTTTTTTCCAGCCCCGGCAAATCGCGGGCGCACAGCGACACGCGCATGCCGGCGGCCACGCAGGCGCGGGCGGTGGCGGCGCCAATGCCGGCCCGGCCGCCGGAGATGAGGATGACTTTGTCGTGGAGTTGGCGCATAAGGAGAGGATGATATTCTTTCCCCATGCCCATCACCCGCGCCCAGTCCAAAGCCATCGACCAATACGCCGAACAAGAACTCGGCCTGCCCGCCATCGTGTTGATGGAAAACGCCGCCATCGGGGCCGCCGACATTGCCAAAGGCATGTTGGCTGCCAGAAGCGAGCAGGGCCAGCCCGCCACCAAAGTCGCCATCGTCTGTGGCGGCGGCAACAACGGCGGCGACGGCTACGCCTTGGCCCGCCACCTGTACGCCGCCGGCTTGTCGGTCGGCGTGTTCGCCGCCGTCAATCCCGAGGATTTGAAGGGCGAGGCGCAAATCAACGCCATTGCCACCAGCCGCTGCGGCGTCGCCGTGGTGCGCTGCGACACGCCGGAAGCCTTGGCCGAATGCCTGCCGGTATGGGCCGGCGCCGATTTGATTGTGGACGCCTTGCTGGGGGTTGGCTTTGCCGGCGGCGAGGTGAGGAAGCCCATTGCCAACGCCATCCGCGCCATTGAAGCTGCCAAGGCCGGCGCCACCTGTTTGGATGTGCCCGCTGGCGGTTGTGGCAAAGCCGGCGGCTGCGGTTGCGCTTCAACGCAGACTTTGAGTCCGACCGCAGCGCGCAAGGGGCCGTGGGTACTGGCGCTGGATGTGCCGTCCGGGTTGGATGCGGATAGTGGCGTGGCGGAAAATCCCACGGTCAAGGCGGATGCGACGGTCACCTTTGTGGATGCGAAGGTGGGGATGAATGAACCCTATGCGGTTTCGTATGTGGGGCAGCTTTTTGTGGTGGGGATTGGGTTGCCGGTGGGGGTGGTGGGGAAGGCGGTGAAGGGATGAG
>CAZVNU010000125.1:0-1189 GCA_964628335.1 uncultured Phycisphaeraceae bacterium | reverse complement strand
TGCAACCGCCCGAGTGCCCGGCGCCGAAGTGCAGCGGATTGGCTGTGGGAGCGCTGTTGCTGGGTTTGTTCAGCGGGCCGATTTGGTTTTTGCTGTTTATTGTGGCGGCGTGGTGCGTTGATCGTTGGTTCCCTGACGCATCCTTTATGCTGAAGCCATGGGGGCTGGGATTGTTGTTTGTGATCCAAGGAGTTATGTTGCTGGTGTCAACGGTGGCATGGGTTCGCATTACTCGTGCCAAGGGCGTGCATGGCAGGGGTTTTGTCGTGATTGGCCTGGTGTTGGCGGTGATGTGGGTGATGGTGGTTTGGCCGCTCACCATGGGGATGGATTTTTGAAATAGGCGGGGTGGTGACTCGCTAAGCGGGCCAACGGCCCGCGGGTTTCCAGCCCAGGGTGAGCACAGCGAGCCCTGGGTGGGGGAGGGAAAGAAAAAGCATCCCGGAGGGATGCCAGAAGGGCCTGTGTGATTGGTTTCAGGATCTCCTCACGCCGCCACGCGCAACTCCCTGCGCCGAGCTGCAATCTTCTTCAATTCAGCGGAGGTCGGATGGTCCTCGGTCGCCAGGTCGTAATGCGACTGGAGATTGAGCCAGGTCTGGTCGGACATGCCGAACAACTGGGTGAGCCGTTTGGCCAGATCCGGCGTAATGCGGGTTTCGCCATGGATCAGGCGCTGGATGCGGCTTTCGGACACATCGAGCAGCTGGGCGAGCCGGTACATGGACAGGCCGTAGGGTTCCATGAATTCCAGTTCGATGACGCGTCCCGGATGGGGGTGGTGGGTTTTGCGGGCCATGGGTTGTCCTTTCAATGGTAGTCCACGAATTCGATGGAGGGGGGGCCGGCGAGAGTCCAGACGAAGCAGATGCGGTAGCGTTGGTTGACGCGGATGCTGTGTTGGCCGCGCCGGTCGCCAGCCAAGGCTTCCAGCATGTTGCCGGGAGGGTCGCGGAGGGCTTCCAATGTCTCTGCTGCGTGAAGCAGGTTGAGTTTGGAGAGCGTCCTCTCGCGCAGTTTCGAAGGAATCCGCCTGCTTCGGCCGGTTTCCCAGAAGGTTTGGGTTTCTTTATCGGAGAAATTCTGGATCATGGGAGGTTTTGGGAATGATACACCCGCAGAGCGGGTGTATCACAGGGCTGGCGGGTCACGCGCGTAATCCCTTTGAAAAGGAACCCCGACCGTCAGG
>CAZVNU010000124.1:0-6823 GCA_964628335.1 uncultured Phycisphaeraceae bacterium | reverse complement strand
TAGACCGCGACTTTTCCACATCTGGCGAATTTCCAGACGCAAATTTGCATTTTCGGCGTCCATTGCTGGATGTGTGGTTGTTCCAGAAGGCCATAAGCCAGGAATCCCAAGATGAATACCGGCAATTGGGTGGGCAGCCAGAAATAAAGGAAGGTGTTGTTGTCCACCGGCCAGCCAAAACCGCCGGAGTGGGTCGTCACCAGGCCGGAACTGGAAAAACGGTAGGCACCGTAGGCGCAAATACCGGCCAGCGGCACGGCCACGGCAAAAGCCATCAAAGCGGCGCGCGGGCGGCAGAGGTGGGTGGCCAACCACGGCACCAAAAGATAAAACGACATTTCCACCCCGATGGACCAGCCACCCGGCATGATGTTGTTGATGGCAAAAGGCAGCCAGCCGTGCAAAAACAGCAGATGGGCGGCAATGGCTTTGAGGGTGTAATGGCTGGCGGGGATGTGGAAGTCGGGAATCCACAGCAACACCATGGCGGTGTAGGCTGCAATTCCGATGAAATACAGCGGCGCGATGCGAAACCAGCGGCGCATCAAATAATTCCGCAGGGGAAAGCGTTCCGCCCGGCGCCGATGCCATGATCTGGCCAAGGTGAAAGCACTGGCGACAAAAAACAACTGCACGCCGTATTGGCCGGACAAAACCCACTGCTGCACATTCAAGGGGCCGAGATTCCAAGGCATTGGGTCGTAAAAACAATGCACCAGCACCACGCCCAGAATGGCGATGCCGCGCAGGGCGTCCACCCAGGCCAGGGAGTCGGATTTTTTTGGAACGGCGGGGGGCATAAAACAGGGCGAAAATGAAAAACCATCAGGCAGGATTGGGATGGGGGCAATGGCTTATTCCCTGTTCTGTATTTCGAGAATCTGCTTGCCCTTCGTCGTCAAGCGATACTTTTGCAGGCGACTGTTGGGTTTGTCGGGAATGGTGCGTTCCAGGAGATCTTCACGCAGGAGTTGATCGAGATAATTTTTCTGGAAAGTTTCGCGGTGTCGGAATCCGGTAATTTTTTGGATTTCCAGACTGCTTCTGGAGATCGTTTCACAATGCCGCAGCGCGGCGACAATCCATCCGGTGACTTGTCCGGTGACTTGTCCGGTGACTTGTCCGGTGACTTGTCCGGTGACTGGCAGTGCAGGTTCCGGCAATGGTCGAGGCAAGTCAAAGGATGTGGTTACAGTGCTTTGCGCCTGGGTGATCCTGGGAGCCGCTTGGCCGGCTTCAGCCATCAAACGCGCGATTTTCAGCGTGCCGCGCCCCCATGTTTCGATGATGCCGCGCCGATAAAAGGTGCGGGCGATCATTGGATTCCATGGCTTGGACTCGTGCGGCAGAAAAAGAGATTCCGGGGTGAACCCGAAATGCAGGTCGCCGATGGAGGTGATTTCCACCCTGTCATCGTAGATTGCCACGCCCACCGAGCCGCCGCCGATGGCATAGTCGCGGTGGACAAAAGCATTCGCCAAGGCTTCGCGCAAGGCCTCAACCGGAATGATTGGGCGGTCTTCGCGCTCCAGCTTGCCCGGGATGATTTTTCCGGCCACCGGGAGGTGGTCGAGCAGGAAGCGCTCCGCCCGGCGCATCAGGGAAAAGGCGTTTCCGAAAAACTGGCGGTTGTCCTCAAAGTCATCGCGTGTCCGTCCTCTAAACCGCGCCACCCGCAGGCATAATTGCGGGAAATCCGGCGTTGGCCGGTCGTCCGGAGAAAAAAGAACCACGGCCGCACGCGACAAGGCGTCGCTTTTGACCAGCAATCCCAATCCGCGCAGAATTTCCAAAGGGTCGCGGGTTCCCGGATCTTCGCAGCGCCCGCGCCGGATGGCCTCTTCCAGCGTCAATACCAATTCGCGGCGGTCCAGTTGAGATGCCGTCCAATCCATTGCGGGTTGATTTTCCCATCGTTCCACGGCATGCAATTCCTCCAAGATGAGCCGTTGCGCCAGTTCGCGCGACATGGCGCGCGTCGTGTTGAGCACGCGTTCGTATGCAACACCCCGGAACATCACCGGGCGGCGCGATGCCTTGTCCACCCGCACGGCCAAAATTTCGTTTTCTTTCGCGATCTTGATCCGTTCGATGACGGGGAAGATTGGTGGATCGAATCCCTGGAATTCCTGCGCCAATTCCTCCAGCGTCCGATCGGTCGTTTGCTGGCCGGTGGCCTTGCCATCTGGCGCGACGCCAAAAAGAAGGGTACCGCCCACACCATTGGCGAACGCAGCCAAAGTCCGGCATGCGCGTTCCTTTTCCGCCGTGGATTTTTTGAATTCCAGCGTGGCGGATTCGCCTTGCGAAACAAGGATGCCAAGGGCAAGTGGCATGGCGAGGGATTCGGATTTTTTTGGAACGGCGGGGGGCATAAAACAGGGCGAAAATGAAAAAGGCTTGGGTTCGGGTAGGATACGCCATTTGTCATTTCCCACTTTGTCCCCCATTCACTCAAGCATGTCCGTTTCTAAAGCCCTCCCGTTGCCTGTCTGCGTGATTGAGCCTGAGCGTAAAGGCTTGCTCCCTGATTTCGGTGAGTTGTGGCGTTACCAGGGACTGTTTTGGGTGCTGGCGGTGCGTGACATCACGGCGCGTTACAAGCAGACTTATTTGGGGGTGGTGTGGTCCATCATCACCCCCTTCATTCAGGCGGCCATTTTTTGGCTTATCGCCAGTATGCTGGGGGTGACGGAAAAATTGGCTGACACGGGCGTGCCTTTCATCATCACCGCCTTTTGCGGCAGTTGGGCTTGGCAACTCTTTTCTACCAGTATGAATGCGGCTGGCGGGAGTGTTGCCGGCGCCTCCGGCATGATCAAGAAAGTTTATTTTCCGCGTTTGATTGTGCCCATGTCTTCCATGGTTCGGTGTTTGGTGGACAGCGGCATCACGCTTGGCGTATTGATTGTGCTGATGGTGGCCTTTCAATTGTGGGGGAACTGTGATTTCACTCCGACCTGGCGCTTGCTGTTTTTGCCGGTTTGCATCGCTTTTGCGGTTTTGACGGCCTTTTCGTTCGGGATATGGATTTCTTGTTTGACTGCCCGTTGGCGTGATGTGGGGGCATTGCTTCCGTTTTGTTTTCAGTTTTGGCAATACGCCAGCCCGGTGGCGTATGAGTCTTCCACTGTTGTGCCCAATCAGGAAAAGTGGCGGAAATTCCTTGAAAATCACCATGTTGGGCAGTGGATGGCGGACCATCATTTGGGCGGGTTGTTTGCCTGGGTTGAGCCATTGAATCTTCAGTTGATTTATGGCCTCAACCCCTTGGCTGGGGTGATTGAGGGGATTCGTTGGTCTTTGTTTGAGGGGCAGGCGGAATTGAATGGTCATGCCTATCAAGCGCCTGGTCCCATGATGTTGATTTCATTTGGGATGGTGTTGGTGATTTTGTTTTCCGGCCTGTGGTTTTTCAAAAAGACCGAGCGGACTTTCGTGGATATTTTGTAACGCCATTCACCTGCTGGGCGGACCGCAAGCATTCGTGCTCGCAAGCCCATTACCATTCCGTATTCTTTGTCAGATTGCGAGCAACATGCTCGCGCTCCGCCCCGAATCCCCACCTTATGTCATCCTCCTCCGATATTGCCGTCCGCGTCACCGGTCTTTCCAAGAAATACCGCAAGGGGGAGTATGCCCATCACAGTCATGTCATTGAGGCCATCAAGGGCTTGAATCCCTTCCGCAGCCAAGAGGCGCGGCAGGCGGCTGCGGCCGAGCATGCCAAACTGGATTTTTGGGCGCTTAAGGATGTGTCGTTTGAAATCCCCAAAGGTGAGGTGTTGGGGGTGATCGGGCGCAATGGCGCGGGCAAAAGCACTCTGCTCAAAATCCTGTCCCAAATCACCCCGCCAACTGAAGGGCGGGTGGAAGTGAAGGGCCGTTTGGGTGCATTGTTGGAAGTGGGCACGGGCTTTCATCCGGACTTGACGGGGCGTGAAAACATTTTTTTGAATGGCACGATCATGGGCATGACGCGGTCCGAGATCAAGGCCGAGTTTGATTCGATCGTGGATTTTTCAGGCGTGGAGGAATTCATCGACACGCCGGTCAAACGATATTCCAGCGGCATGTATACGCGGTTGGCCTTTGCGGTGGCGGCGCATTTGCGCAATGAGGTGTTGATTGTGGATGAAGTGTTGGCGGTGGGGGATACGGAGTTTCAGAAAAAGTGCTTGGGGAAAATGCAGGATGTCAGTGAGAGTGGTCGAACGGTATTGTTTGTGAGTCACAATATGCATGTGATGGCGCAATTATGCAGTCGCGTGTTGTGTTTGGAGAAGGGGAGGGTTGTGGAACAAGGAACAGATGTCGCCGGAATTGTGGGGCGGTATCTTTTGGGGGGGCAAGAAAAAAATGGAACTATTTGTTATCCCAAGGCGTCAACCCCGGAGAATCCTCATTTTAAGATTCGGTGCTTTGCTTTGGTTGGACAAGATGGTAAGCAAATCACATCCGATTCGCTTACACGAGATGATGAAGTGTGGGTAGCGGTAGAGGGGGAGGTGGTGGATCATTTTGATAAATTGACGATTGGCTACTATGTTTATACAGAGGATGGTTCGTGTGTTTATGTTTCATGGAATTTAGACGCAGCTCCTGATGTGGTCATGGAATATAAAAAAGGGTTAATGGCGGTGAAGACGCGCATTCCTTTGGAAATGTTCAATCTGGGGCGATATTCCGTGGCTTTGTCAATAATTGCAAACGGGACCTATGCAGTTCGGCCGGATGAAGGCGAATTTAGGCTTTCATTTGATGTGGCGCTTTATGGGAGGATGTCTCCGCATCGACAAGCCAAGAGTTCGGGGTTTGTGGCACCGGTATTAAAGTGGGAGATGGCGGATATGGGAATTTTTAGAAAGGAAGGAGTATGAGTTTTTTATCTCGCATTGCTCGCCATTTTTCTAAACCACCACGGCTGTCTTATGGGCTAAATGAATTGGACTGGAAACTTGAAAAGTTTTTGGAATTTAATCGGGGCTTTTTCGTTGAAGCAGGTGCCAATGATGGTGTAACCCAAAGCAATACATGCTATTTTGAGCGGAATCGTCGTTGGCGAGGTATTCTTGTGGAGCCAATTCCGCATCTGGCCGAAGCATGTCGGCGGAACCGTCAAAAAAGTTGCGTGGAGAATGTAGCTTTGGTTCCTCTAGGGTTTCAAGGGAAGACGATCCAGATGCAATATTGCAATCTGATGTCGGTGGTTGAGGGGGCTATGAAAACAGAGGAAGAAGCGGATGCCCATGTTGCCCGTGGCTGTTCAGTGCAGGGAATTGAGTCCCATATGCTTACTGTTCCTGTCAAAACGCTCAGTCAAATTTTAGATGAACATCGGGTGAAACATGTGGATTTGCTCTCGCTCGATGTAGAAGGGTTCGAGTTGTCGGCCTTAAAGGGGCTTGATTTTTCACGCCACCGGCCAACCCATATGCTTATCGAGGCGCGCTATCGATCTGAAATAGATGATTTTTTGCGCCCGCATTACGATGCTGTTGCGGAACTTTCGCATCATGATGTCTTGTATCGGTTGAGGAAGTAATCAATGCCTACTCTTGCTCCCATCGCCCTTTTTGCCTACTCCCGTCCGGACCACCTTCGGTGCACGCTGGAGGCCCTACGCGCCTGTCCAGAAGCCAAAGATACCGACCTGATCGCGTATTCTGATGGTCCAAAGAACGAGCAGGCGCAAGCCGGCGTGGATGCCGTGCGTGCTTTGCTGCGCGAAGTTTCGGGATTCCGTTCCGTGCGGGTGGTGGAGCGTGAAAACAACATGGGTTTGGCCAATTCAATCATTCAAGGCGTAGGTGAAATTGTCGCTGCGCATGGCCGCGTGATTGTGGTAGAAGATGATTTGGTGGTATCGCCAGCCTTTTTGGCATACATGAACTTGGGGCTGGAACTCTACGCTAACGATGCAGCAGTAGCATCCATCCATGGTTATTGTTATCCAGTTAAAGGCAAACTTCCAGAAACCTTCTTTCTGCGTGGTGCCGACTGCTGGGGCTGGGCCACTTGGTCGCGCGCGTGGGCGCATTTTCGTGCGGACGGAGCGCAACTTTTGCAGGATTTAGAGGCACGGAGTTTATGCCAGAAGTTTGATTTTGAGGGTGCCCATCCTTATGTGCAAATGCTTCGTGATCAGATTGCCGGGCGCAATAATTCATGGGCCATCCGTTGGCATGCCTCAGCTTTTTTGGAGGGGATGGTGACCCTTTATCCGGGTCGGTCATTGGTTCACAATATTGGCAATGACGGGAGTGGCACGCATTGCGAAAAAGACTCTGCGTGGGATGTGCAGATTAGTGGTGTCGTTCCTAGGATGGAACGGTTGCCATTGTTGGAATCTATTGCGGCGCGTAAATTATTTAAAGAATATTTTCACACAGCATCGAAGGGTGGTATCCCCAGAAATCAATCTTTTGGATTCCAAGGTGTTAGATCTAGATTAAAAAGGTGGGCAAGGGCGTTGATATCATCAGCGTACAGGTCGTAAAGCATGCGCCGAAGCGATGGGCTGATGCGTGGTTTGTTATTTGGGAAGATTTTTGAAAGCACCTTTCGATCCAATTTTGTAATCCAATCAGATGCTTTCCATTCGCGTCGGGTCATTTTTTTGGGGTAAAGACGGGTGCGTTCCGCATTGTATTCATACATGAAGTGATTGCGCAGAGATAGCAAGCGTAAGCGATGGATGTTGTAAATAACCTTTTGCGGTCTGGATTCCAGGGATGGAGGGATAAAGCTTGGATTGACGCCTAGAAAAGAATAGGCTTGTTGGATACATTTCTTGGGGGTTGCTTGGATGTCGTCATGCAAT